>DATIRH010000324.1:0-8246 GCA_035469845.1 Proteiniclasticum sp.
CTGGTTCTGGAGAGAGGGCAGGAAATCACTGAAAGGGACCAGGCAGTCGATCTTTTCATGGAAAAAGGAATACTTGATCCTTCTTCCAATATCCAGTTCGGAGAAGGGGGAGCAGGCGCTTATTCAGATGGAAAACTCACAACGCGGATCAAAGACGTAAGAGTGAGAGAAGTTCTAGAGAAGCTCATCGATGCAGGAGCCCCGGAGGACATCTCCTATCTTGCAAAACCTCATGTAGGTACAGATCTTCTGAAGAATGTTGTGAAAAATATCCGAAATAGAATCATATCTCTGGGTGGAGAAGTGAGGTTCAACACTAAGCTTGAGGATATAGAGATCAGAAACGGGAAAGTGACTTCAATCATCGCAAACAGGGAAAAGATTCCATGTGATGTGCTGGTTCTTGCTATTGGGCACAGTGCGAGAGATACCTACGAAATGCTCTTTCAGCGCAGTTTTTCCATGATCGCTAAATCCATGGCTGTTGGTGTTCGTGTGGAAAATCTTCAGTGGAGAATCAACGAAAGCCAGTATGGAAGTGCACATCTTCATCCAAAATTGAAGCCAGCAGAATATAGCCTGACAGCCAAAGCTCCGGATGCGAGAGGTGTCTACAGTTTCTGCATGTGCCCAGGAGGAATTGTCGTTCCGGCTTCAAGTGAAGAGGGAATGGTTGCTGTCAACGGCATGAGCTATCATGCAAGAGACGGGAAAAATGCGAATTCCGCTGTGGTGGTTTCAGTAAATCCTTCAGACTATGGTCCCCATCCTCTGGATGGAATCCGTTTTCAGAGAGAGCTGGAGAAGAAGGCATTTCAGATGGGCGGAGGGAACTACTACGCTCCTGTACAGAAAGTGGAAGATTTTCTTAGCGGCAGAGTGAGCACTTCTTTTGGTGAAGTCACACCATCCTATGTACCAGGCGTACATTTCGCAGATTTCACAAAACTCTTTCCTGCCTATATCACAGAGGGACTGAAGAAAGGCTTCACAGAGTTTGACAGGAAAATCAAGGGCTTCAGCGGCCATGGTGCCATCATGACTGGAGTGGAGACAAGGACTTCATCACCTGTTCGGATTCTTCGAGGAGACCATCTCGAGAGTGTCAACGTGAGCGGTGTCTATCCTGCTGGTGAAGGAGCCGGTTATGCGGGAGGAATCATCTCCAGTGCTGTAGATGGGCTGAAAATCGGAGAAGCGGTGATCAGGAAATATCAACCTTTAGAGTAACAGTAAATTAACAGCATATTAATTAAATTATAATTAAAGTATGATTGAATAAGTATAAAATATCATTTGAATACTAATTAAATATATAAAAATAGGACTGTCTTGAAGCACTCATTTTTGACAATTTGGCATTAAAAATCCCTAAAAATGGCAAATAATGAGAAACGAATAACGATAGTCCCTATTTTTTTGTGATTTTTTAACAAATGACCTCAAAATAAGCGAAATTTAGGTGTTTTCAAATGTAAAGGGTTTCTGATATGATTAAGGTGAAATAGTTTGGGGGTGGAAACACATGAAATATGTTTTGGTGATTAATCCAGGTTCAACTTCAACAAAGATTGCCATTTACAGTACGGAATCAATCGAGATTCATTCGGAAGTAGTGGAACATAGCGTAGAAGAGATAAAGAAATACGAACACATTGTCGATCAGGACAAGATGAGAAGAGAAGCCCTTGTTTCTGTATTGCGTGAGAAGGGTATTAAGAAAGAGGATCTGGCTGCAGTTGTAGGACGAGGTGGGCTTCTGAAGCCGATCATCGGTGGAACTTATCTTGTGGATTTCGATATGATCAATGACTTGAGAAATGCAGTGCAGGGTGAACATGCATCCAATCTAGGTCCGATTCTTGCAAAGGAAATTGCGGATGAGGCTGGCGTGAATGCCTATACCGTGGATCCTGTGTCCTGTGACGAGATGGATGATCTGGCAAGATTTACTGGCCTTAAAGGGGAAGAGAGAGGATCTCTTGCGCATTACCTGAATATCAAAGGTGTAACGAGGAAGGTCTGCAAAGACAAGGGATATGATTTCAATAACGACAACTTTATTGTTGCGCATTTAGGTGGAGGGTTTTCCATAGGACCGCTGAGAAAAGGGAAACTTGTGGATGTGAACAATGCAAACCATGGAGGACCATTCAGTCCGGAACGTGTAGGAACACTTCCTCTTGGTATCTTCGTGAAATATGCCTACTCTGAAGAATATGACAGACAGAGTCTTTTAAGGAAATTTCAAAGAGGATCAGGTCTCATTTCTCACCTGGGAACAAGTGATGCAAGAGAAGTGGAAAGAATGATCCATGACGGAGATGACTATGCGGCGAAGGTCTATGGAGCGATGGCTTATCAGATTGGTAAAGAAATAGGCGCCTGCGCTGCAGTACTTAAAGGTGATGTCAAAGCCATCATCATTACGGGAGGACTTGCTTATTCAAGTCTCATGACAGGCATGATAAAGGAGTATGTATCCTTTATAGCACCGGTGGAACTGGTGCCAGGAGAACTGGAAATGAAGTCTCTCTATGAGGGAGCTCATAGAGTACTGAACAACGAAGAAGAACCATTGCGTTATAGGGAGGAAATACTTAGTGAAAAGTTTTAGTGAAATCTATGAAAAAGTAAAAGGAAGCGACCATATGAGGGTTGTTGCCGTGGCAGCAGCAGAGGATGAGCCGGTACTTCAGGCTGTGGCAAAAGCCAAGGAGCTTGGGCTCTGCAATGCAGTTCTTGTAGGAGACCAGAAGAAGATTGAAAACCTTCTGAAGGAGCTTCATATCCATGATGAATTCAGAATCATTGATGAGAAGAATCCTGCTGCTGCAGCTAAAATTGCTGCTAACCTCGTACGTGAAGGAGAATGCGATATTCTGATGAAGGGGCTTGTAGACACAAAGTCCCTGTTAAGAGCGGTTCTTGATAAAGAAACGGGACTTGCAACAGGGAACCTCATAAGCCATCTGGCCGCTTTTGAAGTGCCTGGGTATGACAGAATGCTGTTTGTGACCGATGCGGCCATGAACACTTATCCTGGACTGAAGGAGAAAGTCGGTATTTTGAATAATGCTGTCAAATTCGTTACAAGCTTAGGTGTGGAAATGCCCAAGGTAGCAGTCGTGTGCGCAGTGGAAGTGGTCAACGAAGCAATGCAGTCAACCATCGATGCAGCAATGCTTTCCAAAATGAACGATCGTGGGCAGATCAAGGGATGCATCGTGGATGGACCGCTTGCCCTTGATAACGCTTTAAGTGTAGAAGCCGCAGAACACAAAGGAATCAAGAGTCCTGTTGCAGGTCATGCGCAGATTCTTCTGATGGCAAACATCGAATCCGGTAATGTGCTCTATAAGTCACTGACTTATGCTGCACACAGTAAAACAGGCGGTGTGCTTCTTGGAGCAAAGGCACCGGTGGTTGTCACATCCAGAGCAGATTCCTTTGAAAGCAAAGTGAACTCCATCGCCATGGCCGTTCTCAATGCGTCCATCAAATAATTAAGTTCAGTACATAATCAGGTGTAACCAGTATAGAAAACAATTAAAGGGGAGAATATATGAATAAGTTACTTATCATCAATCCGGGGTCAACATCAACCAAAATCGGTATCTTCGAAGACGACAAGGAAGTGAAGTCTTTTACATTAAGACACGAAGCTTCCGTGATCAATGAGTTTCAGAAGGTCATTGACCAGTATGAATGGAGAAAGGATGAAATCAAAAAAATCCTGACTGAGAATAATGAGTCTTTAGACTCCTTCGATGCATTTGTTGGAAGAGGCGGACTATTAAAGCCCATCAAGAGTGGTACTTACAGAGTCAACGAAGCGATGCTTGAAGACCTCAAGAAGAGCGTAAAGGGGGAGCATGCCTCTAATCTTGGCGCCATCATTGCCCATGGTCTTGGTACAGAGTTCAAGAAAGAAGCCTTTATTGCAGATCCGGTAGTTGTGGATGAAATGGAAGACCTGGCCAGAATTTCAGGACACAAAGCCTTTGAAAAAGTGAGCATCTTCCATGCGCTGAATCAGAAAGCCGTTGCAAAGAGATATGCGAAGGAAAAGGGTAAAAGCTACAGCGACCTTAATCTCATCGTGGTTCATCTTGGTGGAGGAATCAGTGTGGGGGCTCATGAAAAAGGAAAGGTCATTGATGTGAACAATGCGCTGAACGGTGAAGGACCATTCTCTCCAGAAAGAAGCGGAAGCCTTCCAGTGGCAGATCTTGTTGAGCTGTGCTACTCAGGAAAACATGAAAAATCAGAAGTTCTCAAAATGATCACCGGCAAAGGTGGATTTGTTTCCTACCTTGACACCAATGACGCAAGAGAAGTAGAAGAAAGAGCGACAGCTGGAGACGAATATGCCATGAAGATCTATTCTGCCATGGGATACCAGGTGGCAAAAGAAGTGGGATCGGCAGCAACAGTGCTTAAGGGAAAAGTGGATGCCATTATTCTTACAGGCGGCATAGCCTACTCCAAACTCATGGTGCAGCTGATCAGAGAAAGAGTTGAATTTATCGCTGAAATTGTTGTCTATCCGGGTGAAGATGAGCTTCTGGCATTAGCTGAAGCGGCAAACAGGGTACTCACTGGAGAAGAGGAAGCGATTGCTTATAAATAATTATTGAAAGTGAGAAAGAATGATATTTAATTATCATTTTGATAATTAAAAGTGAAAAAATCTTTTAAAAGTGAAAAATCGTGATTTGTAAAGGTATTCAGTGATTATTGATAACAAAGTGACGTTTCTGTTGTGAAAATCTATTCCACTGACCGGTGTAGGCATTAATCTTTAAACCAATTCAGGATTTTACCATGAAACTGGAAATTAGATTAAGTGCTGATTTTATATTAAACTAAAGGTACAGTAAAAAATGGAGGGATGTCACTTGGAAAGAATCACGATCATCACAGGGCATTTTGGCAGCGGGAAATCTGAGATTTCCATCAATCTGGCAAAAAAGCTGAATAATGAAGGAAAAAAGGTGGCACTTATTGATATCGATATAGTCAATCCTTTCTTCTGTGTAAGGGACTTTAAAGAGACCTTGGCTAAAGACGGCATTGATGTCATTTCGGCAAATCCGGAATGGTCCAACGTTGAGCTGATGGTTGTACCAGGCGAAGTTTCCAGTATGTTTGTTAGAAAAGACACGAACTTCATCCTGGATATCGGCGGAGACGATTCAGGTGCAACGGTACTTGGGCAGTATAACAGCGAACTGATCAAGACAGACTACAGCATGTATTTTGTCATCAATACCCAAAGACCAATGACACCCAATGAAAAGGGAATCAAAGATTATATCGCAAGCATTGAGAGAGCCTCAAGGCTGAAGGTGACCCATCTGATTTCCAACACAAATCTCTCCTATGAGAGCACTGCTGAGGAAATCATCAAGGGGGATGCAATGATTCATGCTCTTTCAGAGGAGCTTGGAATACCGCATCTATACACTGTTGTCAGACGGGATCTGGCAGAATCACTAGAAGGTAAGTTACATGGGGAGCTTCTTCCCATTGACATTTTCATGAAAACACCGTGGAATTAAAAATAGTAAGGGGGAAATAATATGCCAAAAGTTGTATTTAGAGAAGAACGATGTAAGAGCTGTGGTCAGTGTGTTATTGCTTGTCCAGTGAAGATCATCGGTTTCACAGACAGATTAAATGAGAAGGGCTACAGACCCGCCGGAATTCCGGAAGAACTCATGGAAAAATGCATAGGATGTACATCCTGTGGAAGAATGTGTCCAGATCAAGTTATTACAGTATATAAATAGGGGGTAGAATAAATGAGTAAGAAAGTTCTCATGAAGGGAAACGAAGCTATAGGCGAAGCGGCTCTTAGAGCAGACTGCAAATGTTTCTTCGGTTATCCAATCACACCACAGACAGAGGTTGCTGCCTACATGGCAAAGAAGATGCCTACAATGAATAGAGTATTCTTACAGGCTGAAAGTGAAATCGCAGCCATCCATATGATTTATGGAGCTGCAGGTACAGGCGTCAGATGCATGACAAGTTCATCATCACCTGGAATATCACTGAAAGCAGAAGGTATTTCCTATATCGCTGGAGCTGAGCTTCCATGCGTAATTATCAATATCGTCAGAGGAGGCCCAGGACTAGGTGGTATTCAGCCAGCACAGTCCGATTACTTCCAGGCGACTAAGGGTGGAGCACATGGAGATTTCCATATGCCTGTATTCGCTCCTTCATCCGTTCAGGAAATGGTTGATCTTATTCAGGAAGCATTCGACGTGGCAGATCAGTACAGAACACCTGTCATGATCATGGGCGACGGTATGCTGGGCCAGATGATGGAACCAGTTGAATTCAAAGATATCGTATCTACAAGACAGCTGCCTGAAAAAACATGGGCTGCAAATGGAAGAAATGGAAGAGCACAGCATAATGTGATCAATTCCTTATTCCTGAAGAGTGAAGAGCTTGAAAAGCATAATATTCACCTTGGCAGAAAATATGATGATATCAAGAAAAATGAAGTGAAGTACGAGCTTATGAATACAGACAATGCAGATCTTATTCTGGTTGCGTATGGTACAACTGCAAGAATCTGCAAAAATACGATAAAGCTTGCAAAGGCTCAGGGTGTTAATCTTGGTCTTATCAGACCAATCACACTATGGCCTTATCCTCAGGAAGCCTTTGATCTTACCATCGGAAATACAAAACATGGTTACCTTGCTGTAGAAATGAGTATGGGCCAGATGGTTGAAGACGTCAGACTTTCTGTTGAAGGCAGACAGCCTGTACACTTCTACGGAAGATCAGGTGGAATGATTCCTTCACCGGAAGAAATTCTTGTTAAAGCTTTAGAAATTGTAGGGGGGAATAAGTAATGGAGTTAAAGGATAGAGAAATCCTATTTAAGCCTACCAAAGGCCTGCTGGATGTTCCTACTCACTACTGTCCTGGATGCACCCATGGTGTAATTCACAGACTGATCGGTGAAGTTATGGAAGAACTTGATATCGTGGACAAGACCATTGGTGTTGCACCAGTTGGATGTTCCGTTCTGGCATATGATTATTTTGCATGTGATATGTTTGAAGCAGCTCATGGTAGAGCACCAGCAGTTGCTACAGGAATAAAGAGATCAAATCCTGATAAGATCGTATTTACATATCAGGGAGATGGAGACCTTGCTGCCATCGGTACAGCAGAAGCTGTTCACGTTGCGGCAAGAGGAGAGAAGATTGTAACCATTTTTGTAAATAACTGTATTTACGGAATGACAGGCGGCCAGATGGCTCCTACAACACTTCCAGGTCAGAAAACTGAAACATCACCTTATGGTAGAGATGTGGAGACTCAAGGGTATCCAATCAGATTTTCCGAAATGGTTGCACAGCTGGACGGATCATACTACATCGAAAGAGTATCTGTAGATAAGGTTGCTGGAGTCGCAAAGACAAAGAAAGCAATCAAGAAAGCATTCCAGAATGCCATCGACGGAAAAGGATACAACCTTGTTGAAGTACTTTCCATCTGTCCTACAAACTGGGGTCTTAACACTGAAGAATCTCTGAAATGGTTAAGAGAAAACATGATTCCTTACTATCCATTAGGCGTGAAGAAGGACTTAAGCAAAGAGGAGGCGAAATAATGACACAAGAAATTATTTTTGCAGGATTCGGTGGACAAGGTATTCTTTCCATGGGTAAGTTCTTAGCTTTCGGCGGTATGGATGTTGACATGAACGTATCCTGGTGTCCGAGCTATGGACCTGAAATGAGAGGAGGAACAGCAAACTGTTCCGTAATCATCTCTGATGAAGAGATTGGTGCACCAATCATTACAGCACCAGATACGCTGGTTGTCATGAACAGACCTTCATTGGACAAATTCGAAAGCACAGTAAAACCAGGTGGACTGATTATTCTTGACTCCAATCTTGTTACAAGAGATGTTACAAGAGATGATGTCACAGTACTTAGAATTCCGGCTCAGGATGAAGCTGGATTAATCGGTTCTGTAAAAATCGCCAACATGGTTCTGCTCGGAGCACTTGTCGGAAAGACGGATGTCATTTCTGAAGAAGCTCTTTTAGAAGCACTTAAAGGACATGGTAAAGAAGCGTTCTTTGAACTGAACAAATCTGCCATCGTCAAGGGCATAGAATATGCTAAAAAAGAAGCTGTAATGGCTTAATCACATCAGATTCAGTACCCCTTAAGGATTCTCAGGAACCCTTAAGGGGTACTTTT
>DATIRH010000325.1:0-5434 GCA_035469845.1 Proteiniclasticum sp.
TCAACTTCTGGTTATTATCTGCTGTCATTTTAACGTTTGGATCACTTAGTGAAAGCGCTTCAGTATAGATAAGCACTTTTTCTGCTGCTTCAATCATCTGCGTGTAATAGTCAAAATCTTCCATGTCATATTTCTTTAAAATATGCAGCTCTTTACTGAGAGAATCATATTTTCCTTTAAAATCATCCAGATCTTTCGTCAAGGTGGCCAGTCCGTTGTCAATCTCGTAGAGAAGCACTTCCGTAACAATGGCTTTTGCTGAATGCTTGAAGTGTTCAAAGCTTTCTCTCACCATTCTCATCTGATCTGGCGGGTATATGACCATATTAACGATGGTAGCGAGGACAATTCCTATGATTGTATCAAGTGTTCTCTGCATCGCATAAATAGCTGGAGTAGTTTCGGTAGATCCGATGACAATGATGACCACAAGGGTGATTGCTATTCCTGTGGCTTTTTTTATGTTCAGAAGGTTTGTAAACATAATCGTTATGATTACACCTAAGGCCATGGTGAATGCACCATAGATCGGAACATAACTCATAATCAGACCTATCACACCACCGACTACTGTCCCCAGCACTCGGTTGTATCCGATTTTAACACTGGATACAACAGAAGTTTCAATACAAATAACAGCTGCGTAAATGAGTGCAAAGGACAGTTCATGATTGATCAGAGAAGATACGATATATGAAATAATCACGACAATAGCTGTCTTAATGGTTCTCATTCCAATAAGCCTGTTCTTCATCATTATTCCCTTTCTACGGTATTTTCCTTATAACTTATAAAGTCACTGAAACTACCTATATATAATCTTGACTGTTTACCAAGCTCATCAAAAGCCATTATGTTTGTGCAGGCTGTTACCCCAGACCCGCAATGGAAAATCACATCATCATAAGCTGAAATATCTTTGAAGTTGTTTTCCAGCGAATCCATGTCTAGTTGATTCGTCTCTGTAAAATGACTTCTATAGAAAACATTCTTTGCATTTCTTATATGACCTTTCTGGATATCTATGGGTTCGACAATGCCTTTATAGCGTTCTTCGCTGCGAGAGTCTACTATCACTTTATCATCAGGGGCATCTTCTTTTGAATAGGCCAGCACCTCTTCGTAGGTAGCTGTCATGGACTCGTCAGGCTTCAACGTAATATTTCCCTCAAGAAATGTTTCTGCTTTGTCCGTCAGATCCTCTTCTCTCAGTACACTGAATCCTCCCTGAAGAACAAAGACGTCCTTCAGGCCATAATATTTAAGCATCCACCATAGTCTACCAGCTGAAGAATTCTCCCCATCATCATAGACCAGAACTCTGGAGTCGTTATTTAGACCAAGAGCTCTTAGCTTCTCTTGAAACGTATCAAGATCAGGTAACGGATGCCTTCCTCCGTGCGCTTTCACCGGTCCTGCAAGATCTTTGTTCAGATCCAGATAACCAGCTCCCTTCGCATGGGATTTGTTGTAGGATTCTCTTCCACTGTTGGGATTGCTCATATCAAAACGTACGTCGATTACAACCAGATCCTCATGAGTGATTAGAAAATCTCTGTCTTTAAAGTTCTTCATGTTCCACCTCTTGTACTAAAATGACTTATTTCAGATTTTTTAGAGCATCCAGCAGGAATTCATAGACGTTTTTGACGGATTTCAGATCCATATGTTCATCTGGTGTATGAACATCGAAAAGATTTGGTCCAAGGCTGATCATATCAAGCCCTTCAATTCTTCCTGAAAGGATACCGCATTCTAGTCCAGCATGAATCGCTTCTATTTTTGGCATTACACCATATTTTTCTTCATATACCTTAATGAATGTGTCTCTCAGATTGGAGTCCTTTGCATAGGTCCATTCTGGATAAGACGAGGTGATCTCGGCATTTGCACCAAAGGCTTCACCAATTGCTTTTACTTTATCAAGAACCATTTCTTTTCTTGAACCGACGCTGCTTCTGACAGCAAAATCAAAGTGAAGTTCGTTCTCCTCTTCGTGTAGAACACCCAGGTTCAACGAAGTTTCTACAAGTCCACTTATGTCCTGACTCATACTGATTACGCCATTAGGAAGTGTGAAAAGTAGTCCGATGGCTTTTCTCGATGTCTCTTTGTCATAGCAATCTGCTGGAGTGTCCGTTTTACTGAAGGTTATGTTGAAATCATCATCCTGTGTTTCAATTTCGTTTCCTAATATGTTTTCAATCTTTGCCACTTCTTCAAGCAGGCCTTCGATTTTTCCGCTGAATACAAGGATTGCTTCAGCTTCTCTTGGAATCGCATTGTTCTTTGATCCACCGTGAAGACCGGTTATCAGGAAATCGAATTTTTTCTGCAGCATGTTCATTGTTCGTCCTAAAAGAACATTGGAGTTTCCTCTTTCTTTGATGATATCCATACCTGAATGTCCACCCTTTAAGCCTGTGATGCTTAATTTATAGGAAATACCTTCAGCTGCAGTATATCTGAGAGGTAGTTTTATAGTCTGTCTGGCTCCGCCAGCACAACTGACAAGAAAACTGCCTTCTTCTTCGGAATCAATGTTGATGAGCATCTTCCCATCAAAGTGATCACCGTCTATGTATGAAGCACCAATCATGCCTGTTTCCTCTTCTACTGTAATAAGCACTTCCAGTGGAGGATGAGGAATATCGGAGCTGTCAAGGATAGCCAGAGCATAGGCAACAGCGATACCATTGTCTGCACCAAGTGTTGTTCCTGTAGCGTAGAGATGGTCACCAACGATTCTCAATTTGAGAGGATCCTTCTTGAAATCATGGACGGTATCGTTGTTTTTTTCGTCGACCATATCCATATGCCCTTGGATAATTACAGGCTTACTGTTTTCATATCCTGGTGTTCCAGGCTTCTTGATGATGATATTCAGTATTTCATCCTGAATCACTTTGAGATTTCTGTCTTCGGCAAATTTTTTAAGGTAGTCTGAAACAGCCTTTTCATTGCCTGAGCCTCTTGGGATTTTTGTCAGTTCTTCAAAATAATGAAGTACATTAGCAGGCTCATATTGACTTAATATACTCATGCTCTATTCTTCCTCCTTAAACTTATCCATTAAGTTCTGGAATACATCTCCAAGTGTTACAGAATCTTCTTCCTGGTCATAGAAGCTCTGGTCTTCACCTTCTGCATCTTTGATGGAGAAACTTACACGTTTACGTTCATCATCGATGTTAAGGAGTTTAACATTCACTTTCTGTCCTTCTTTGAGAATTTCATTAACGTCTGTCACATGGTCATAGCTGATTTCACTGATATGGACAAGTCCGTCGATACCATTTTCCAGCTGCACAATTGCACCTGCGTCAATAATCTTCTTTATAGTAGCCTCATGCACACTTCCGATTTTCATTTCGTGCACTCTGTTCCATGGGTCCTGGCCTTTGTTCTTCAGGGAAAGAGAGACTTTTTCCTTCTTCTGATCAATCTTCAGTATATGAACTGACACTTTTTCTCCAACGCTGAGCACTTCACTTGGATGATTGATTCTTCCATAAGCGAGGTCAGAGATATGAGCAAGTCCGATCAGACCACCTAAGTCGATGAAAGCTCCGTAGGAAGTGATGTTTGAAACTGTTCCTTCAACGGTTTGACCTTCTTTCAGTGTAGAAAGCAGACGCACTTTTTCCTCGGCTCCTTTTTCTACAAGAAGCGCTTTTCTTGAAAATATGAGTCTGTTCTGTTCCTCATCATATTCTTCAACATAGGTCTCCAGTGTTTCGCCTACAAATTTGCTCAAATCTTCAACATATGTGTTGGAAACAAGTGAAGCAGGCATAAATCCGGAAAGACCATTGAAAAATACTCTTAATCCGCCTTTCACCACTTCGATTACTTTAACTTCTACAGTTTTCTTATCTTCTATGGCTTTTTCAAGATCTTCTTTTGCAACAATAGCATCGGCTTTGATTTTTGATAACAGGACATTTCCTTCTCCATCATCAGCTTTCAGAACCACAACTTTAATCTTATCTCCAATCTGGTTTGTTTCAGTGATATCCTCATGATGGTCCTTTGTAAGTTCCTCTCTCGGAATAACCCCATCAGCATAATAGTTGATGTTTACAATGACCTCATCTTTGTTCACTTTTAGAATGGTTCCTTCAAGAATATCTCCATCCTTCACTTTATTCAAAGCGAAACCTTCCATTGCTTCTTCCATTGAAATATCGTTCATGTTTTTTTCGTCCATATTTTTCACTAGGCTAAATAGTAGCCTTTACCCCTTTCTTGTGCCTTTGATGGCATAGTTATATCAACATAGTAACATAAAAAAGCTGAAGTTTCTTCAGCTTTTTTAAGAACTATATGTTGTTACCCGATCATTTTATCCTCTGTAATTAGGTTATAACAGTAGTCTATGATATCACTTCTCTTGATGATACCTATAAACACCCCCTCGTCATCTACAACTGGAACAAAATTCTGTGTTCGTGCCAATACGATGATGTTGTTGATATCTGCACTGATTGTAACAACTTCATGTTTCTTTCTTCGCTCAATATCTTTTACTTTTACTTTATTGGTGTTTCTAAATGATAGACCTGGAGTGTTTTTGATCTTCCAGAGCAGATCACCCTCAGTAAGAGTTCCAACATACTTTCCATCATTGTCAATGAGTGGAATTGCAGAATAGCCGTGATGTTCCATCCTCTCCAGAACCTGTCTCATGGTAGAATCTACCATTTCATAAATCAGCTCTGACTTTGGGGTTAGAAAAAAAGCAATATTCATATGCACAGTACCTCTTTCATATTTCTTTTACGCTCTTATTATAACATACAACTGAATCATGTAAGCGTATTCAACAGTAATTTTAGAAATCGTTCACAACCATTTGTTACCTATTGGCAGGCAATGACTTCCCCTGTCATAGATGAATGATGGCAGCATTTTCTTCCAATATATCTGCTTCACGCCTATGGCAAGTGAAGATGAAAATCTGATATCTGTCCGTAGATTTCTGGAGATACGTAAGAACTCTCTTCAGCCTTTCCTCGTCATAACTTGAAAATGCTTCATCCAGAATCAGCGGCACCTTTCCGTTTTTATAGATCAGATCCGCCATAGCCAGTCTTAAAGACAGATAAAGCTGTTCCATGGATCCGTGAGAAAGAAAAGCATCATTCCAGAGCATGCCTGATTCCTGATAATTCATGGAGAAGATCTCATTCACTTTTATCGTGCGGTCTGTTCCTGTGATTTCTCTATAGATTTCGGTCACCTTTTCATTCAGTGTACTGGTGAATTCCTTGCGCAGTTTCTCATAGGATTCTTTCATCACGCTTCTTGTGATTTCCATAATTTCATATCTTTTTTTGAGCCTTGTTTCTTCAGATTGAAGACTCAAAATCGAATCCTCGATTAAAAGAGGCTCCATATAGTCAAGCTCCTTCATTTCAAGTTTCAAGGCACC
>DATIRH010000326.1:0-3626 GCA_035469845.1 Proteiniclasticum sp.
AATCATTTCTTTCATGGCTTTCCTCCTATTTCTCTCAGTTATTATCTGCAATTTTTTTAGGTATACTGAATCCCTGTCCAAGCACCTCGGAAGTGCTGCTTACGGTGACAAAGGAATCCGGATGATTTTCTCTAAGGTACATTTTCAACCTTACAAATTCTTTCGTGGAAAGAACAGTATAGATCACATGATTTTCCGCTCCGGAAAATCCACCTTCTCCGGAAAAGATCGTTGCTCCGCGCTGAATCTCATTCACGATATAGGATTTCACCTTTTCTTTTTCACCTGTAATGATGAAGACCTGTTTCTTCTCATTGAATCCACCCACCACCCGGTTGATGACAATTCCATTGAGAAAGGTTGCAAGCCCCGCATAAAGGCCTCTTTCAAGACCAAAGAAAAACGCCACCACCATGACCACCGCAAGATCAATTATGGTCATGGACAGTCCCATGGACAAGTTAAAATATTTATTGAGTAGCTTGGCCAGAATATCCGTTCCTCCTGTGGAGGCGTCCTGGTTGAATACGATGCCCAGCCCTGTTCCCAACAGAAGGATCCCGATGAGACTTGCAAGCATAAGATCATCCGTTATGCTCTGAGGTTTAATGATATTCTCTATGATCCACATGATAATGGACAGTGAAAAACTCGCATATATGGTTTTAAAGCCAAAGCCCCCACCCAGGAGCTTGAACGCCAGTAAAAACAGAATAACATTAAGAATAATTACATAGGTGGATACTGACACCCCTGGAGTCAGAGAGTTGATTACCAGACCGATACCCGATACTCCTCCAGGAGCAATCTTATTGGGTATAAAAAACAGCTGGATGGCAAGCGCCACAAGAGCTGCCCCGAAGGTAATAAATATATATTCCTTATATTTTTTCATTTTGTCTCCTAAACATATTCTCTTCTATCGACTTCTTTGTTGTTTTTCATATAGATCCTAGGCACTCTCTTGGAAACTGCACAGACCACTTCATAGGATATGGTTCCAATAATCTTTGCCATATCATCCGCTGTGAAAGAAACCCCATTTTCTTCTCCCATGAGTGTCACCACATCCAAAGCTTTGACATCTGGAACTTCTGTAACATCCACCATGATATGGTCCATGCAGACAGATCCTACCTGAGGACATAAAACGCCATGTACGATTACTTTGGCTTTTCCCGACAGCGCGCGGAAATAACCATCGGCATACCCGATGGGAATCGTCGCAATCTTCGTTTCTTCTCTTTCAGTGACATATCGATGTCCATAACTGATGCCCGTTCCCATTGGCACGGTCTTCAGCTGGATGATTCTTCCTCTGATGCTCATGACGGGTTTTAAGGAAAGATTTTCCTTCCTGACTTCATCTGAAGGATGATATCCATAGAGGATAATACCCGGTCTTACGCTTTCAAGATAGGTTTCTTTCATATCCACGATTGCCGCACTGTTCGCCACATGTTCATGTTCGAAAACCACACCTGCTTCTTTGAGCTTGCCTATGGCATATTTGTATTTCTCAAGCTGAATCAGGGTAGTCTTTTTATCTTCAAAGTCAGCAGAAGAGAAATGCGTATAAATACTGTTCATCTCTATATTCTTCAGCTTCTTCATTCTTATGATTTCTGCTATGCCTTCCTCGTCGGGTTGAAACCCGACACGGCTGATACCGGTATCCAGAGAAATCAGGATCTTTGCTGTCATTTTCAGCTCACCTGCGACCTGGTCCAGCTTCTCCACATCTTCATAGGAAAGGCAGTTGAGAATGATATCATTTCGTATTGCATCTGAGAAATAAGCCGGAGGTGTATAGCTTAAAACCATAATCGTTTCTCTGATTCCACTTTCTCTCATCTCAAGCGCTTCCGTGATGACCGCCACACCAAATGCTTCTGCACCGGCTTCCACCATGGTCCTTGCAACACATGAAGCTCCATGACCATACGCATCTGCCTTGACAATCGCTACAAGCCTGCTTTTACCCACAAGCTTCTTGATGTTCCTGACATTGTATGCTAAATGATCGAGATTGATTTCTGCCCATAAAGGCCTCATCTTTTCTTTCATCATTCTATTTTTAAGGCCTCCTTTTTATTATGTCTTTGTTGGACATGATTTTTGTCCATTTCTTATCTTATCATAATCCCATACTACATTTCATTATTTTATCTTATATTTTATCATTCCACCCGATCACACAGGTTAACTTGAACGATCAGACTTCTCTTTTCTGAACTGAAGCTCTTTCATGTAGATCGGAATATTTTCGATGATTTCTGAAGCTTTCACGCTGTATCTCTCTTTGGAGAGCTGATCACCGATGCCCCCATGAATATACGTGCCAAGAACTGCTGCTTCAAAAGCAGAAATCCCCTGCCCTGATAAAGAAGCGATTATTCCTGTGAGCGCATCTCCCATGCCTCCCTGAGCCATGGCAGAAGAGCCCGTGGAATTGATATACACCTTTTCTCCGTCCGTGATGACCGTGTGATATCCTTTGAGCACCACAACAACTCCATATTCTTTTGCAAACTCCCTGGCCACGTCAATTATGTTTTCTTCTATTTCCTTTGCGGATTTTCCTGTCAGTCTTGCCATTTCTCCTGGATGTGGTGTAATCACCACATGAAAACACAAGGGCTTCAAAATATCGCATTTCCCTTCCAGGACATTTAATCCGTCTGCATCGATCACTAAGGTGGAGTCCACTTTTTCTTCTTCCTGAAGTGTTTTGATCACCCTTAGAAGAAGCTTAAGGGTATCCCGCGTAGCACCAAGTCCCGGGCCAAAAGCAACGATATCGGCTTTTCTCACACCATCTTCCAGATTGTTTTCGTAGAGACTCATGATTTCTGTCAGTCTTGGAACAAGAATTCCCATGGTTTCATTATGGGAGCAAAGCGTCACAAGTCCTGATCCTGAAGCAAGGGCTGCTTCGGAGCTGATCATCGCGGCTCCTGTTAATCCTCGTGATCCTGCCACAACAAGGACCCGTCCGTAGTGATTCTTATGTCCGGTGATTTCTCTGTCTGGCAGAATCTTCATCACATCAGTCTGGTCTGTCAGACAGACCGAATCAGCCAGTTCTTCTTTAAGCTTTTTCGGAATCCCGATTTCTTCCATCACAAGTAACCCTGTGTAGGGAATTGCCTTGTAGGAGAGAAGCCCCAGCTTGATGGCTTCAAAGGTCACCGTTTTCGACGCGGCAACCGCAACCGGCATAGGCTTACCCGAATCAGCCGATAAGCCTGAAGGAATATCCACCGATACAATCTTCGACGTAAAATCGTTCATATACTCGATGACCTCTATAAAAAGGGGTGTTACCTCTCTTGAAATACCTGTCCCCAGAAGTGCATCCACCACCACATCCGCATCTCTTAGTGCTTCAACGAAGGACCATAGATTTTCAGAATCTGACAGCACTTCCACAGGAATTTCCGTATTTTTTATGATGTCATAAAAAACCTTCGCATCCCCGGAAGGTTCTTTTCCGTCCGATACATAAAACACATCCACTTCTTTGTTCAGGCTCTTCAGTTTCCACGCCAAAGCAAAGCCATCCCCACCATTATTGCCAGGCCCACATACCAGAACAAAATAATTCATGGATAAATCCAGATTTT
>DATIRH010000327.1:0-1996 GCA_035469845.1 Proteiniclasticum sp.
GTAATTAAGTCTATGTTATACAGTATACAGTAAATTCAATGAAAATATTAGTTTTTTTGTATCAGAATCTCATTATTAACAGTAATTTTTCATCTGCCTTTCATTCCCTTTTCATCATTTTTTAATTTTATACCCTTACAATAAGCTCAAATAATAAATTAAAGAGGTGCAGACATTGAATCAGAAAAAAAATCTAACCAAATCATCTACAAACAAGTGGCTCTTCGGAGTACTGGGCGGATTCGCGGAATATTTCAATATTGATGCCAATCTTCTGAGAATCGGATTTCTTATCTTTTCCTTACTGCCAGGACCTTCCATCATCATCTACATCATCTGTGCACTCATCATGCCTAAGGAAGAAGGCAGCTACTGATCCTATCGAAATGCTTTTTTCTCATGAAGAAGTCCCAGTCTCTAATAAAAAGATCCTTACCATCTTACTAAATGATGGAAGGATCTTTTTTTACTGTCCATAAGTTACGTTTTAAGGTCCTGCTATAAGGTACCGTATTTTTTTCTGTTGATCTGCCTTACTCTGTTGATACGGTTTTCTTCATCTAAAATGGTTCCATCCTCATCCATAGTAACATGATAGCCATCATAGATTTCAGTTCTGAAATTCCCCTGGGCCACACTGAAACCTTTCAGTCCTGGTGCATCAAGTAATCCTTCCTTGATGGCAAGATAGATGACTTCCGGATCCACAAGGGGATCTTCCACGTCTTTGAGCTTACTGATTTCCTTCAGAAGATATTTTACTTCCGATTTCAGATACTCCAGTCTCGTTTTGAATTTAGGATCTTCGTGAAGATTCTCCAGAAGTCCTCTTTCTGCAATTTCCATGGATTTCGTGACAATACGCACGCTCTCCAGTATTTCTTTACTCGTCGCTCTTTTCACAGCTTCTGAATAGGAAACCACATGGACGATATCCGGTTTCAGGAAGGATCCGTAGAACATGGTGGATGCGATGAGTCCTTTCGCTTTGTCCATATCAGCTGGATAAGCCAGAAGTCCTGTTCTCACCATTCTGATGATTTTGAAGCTTTCATCTTCAAGCTCACCCATGAGATCGATTTTCGCCTGCATTTTTGCAAGATCCATCATCGGTGAAATGGAGGGAGGATTGGCCAGCATGTACTGCATGACCATATCTTTCACACCAAGATGTTTTGCCACCTTGGCCGTGATATAGCTTATGGCCACTTCGATGACATCAGAACAATATCTCAGCGCCCACTGGTGTGATTCATTCATTTCTACAGGCACGCCAAGCTCCGCATTATAAGCAATGGATTCCATGTTTTCTTTTATGGCAGACAGAAGTTCTCTGTCGCTTCTTCTGTCAAGCTGGCTGTACCACGTCAGTGGAATGGCCGCCCAGGCGTTATTGACCGTTTCCTTCAGGATCTTTGAAAAAGGATACATATCCCTTGTACCTGAATAGCATCTCATCATCGGGAAATTACCCCGTCTGGTAGCTTCGTACATCATTCTCAGCTGCTCTTCGTTTCGGATCGGAACACCACCTGCACCATCTTCACCCTTAGGCATTTCACCTTGATGGAAATAGAATTCCTGACAGTTCTGATCTGGTGCCAGTGAAATCACATCCAGGAGCTTGCTTTCAGCAAGAACCTTGATGTCCTCATAGGTGGCTTCGACGGTCTCAAGACCGATATGATGACGGATGATGGGGAATGGCTTTTTCCACTCGATTCTTTCTCTGAGTGTCTGTGGAGGTGTTACTTCCTCCACAATGCCTTTTTCAACATTTCTAAGATAGATGATGCTTTCGGACTGCTCCTCACTACCATCAAAAACCCTGCTTATATAGTCGAATTTTCTAGCTGCTTTAGCTGTTTCTAGCGTACCGCCGAAGATGAAGACAAGATCCTCAAATCCCTGTTCCTTGATGATGCCTTCCAGCTCTTTGAGAAGATAAAAGGCTCCCTCTTCTGAAAGCCTGTAGCTCAGTGCGACGACGTGAGGC
>DATIRH010000328.1:0-14377 GCA_035469845.1 Proteiniclasticum sp.
GCAGACTTATGAACAATAGTTTCTGAATGAGAAAATGAATGTTCTGCACTGAAGTAACGTCTGGAGGGTAATAGTGATGTACAGTTTTGATCCGTTTCCTGTCATGGAAACAGAACATCTGATTTTAAGAAGAATCGCTCCGAAAGATCTGGAAGATCTTTTTGAGATGAGAACAGAACCAGGTCTTATAGAATTCACCGACAATGTGCTGGATAAGACCAGAGAAGAGACAGAAAAATATATGGAGCTCATGCACCAGGGTGTTTCTGAAGGTGAATTTATCATCTGGGCTATGGAGCACAAGGAGACTGGAAAAGTCATTGGTACCATCAGCATCTGGAACATCAGGTGGGAGGAAATGACTACAGAACTTGGTTATGGCATGAGATCTTCCTATCAGAAAAGAGGATACATGCAGGAAGCCTTGAGAAAGATCACGGACTATGCATTTGATAAGATGAATCTTTGCGTCATCGAGGCTTATACGGAAGAGATGAACATCCCCTCCAGAAGGCTTCTTGAGAAGCTGCACTTCAAGGAAACGGGCATGGAGGACGATCAGGGAATAAACAGTGAAAGGGTGTATCACATGGTGGTATACAAAATGGAGAGAGTCCGATGAGTGGAGACCTTTTGGTCTCTTTTCATTTGCGCTGAATCGGGTATCGTTTTTCTCACAGTCCGTACAATAAGAATAAACACTTCCTTTCATAAGAATGTGAAATGAGGTAGAATAGAGACTTACGAAAGAAAAAGTGACTGGAGGAAAATGATTTGGAACTGGATAAATATCAGCAGAGTGCATATCTGACAGAAGAGAAAAAGGTTCTTGTGGTGGCCCCACCGGGATCAGGAAAGACAACAGTGATGCTGAGACGGCTCCAGCACATCATAGAGGAGGGAATCTCTCCAAGAAAGATCGTGGTACTGACCTTCTCCAAAGCATCTGCCGTTGAAATGGAAGAGCGGTTTGAACTGAAGGGGAATATCAGGCCTTTCTTCGGTACCATCCATGGACTGTGTTACCGAATCCTCAGAGCAAAAAGAGGAAACCTCAACATGATTTACGGAAAAGATGAGTTCATGATAAAAAACAAGCTGCAGAAAGATCTGAAGCTGGACCAGGATGATGTGGAATCCATCATCCGGGATATTTCAAAATATAAGGTGAAGACCTATCTGAAGGAAAAGGATCTGGTGCTGACCCATAAGGATGACCTTTTCAAGAAGGCACTGGAGATCTATGAGACAGAACTCGAAAAACGTGGGCTTCTTGATTTTGACGATCTGCAGATCGAAGTGCTGAAGCAGTTTGAGGAAGCGGCTTTCCTGAATGCATTCAAAAATGCCCACAGCCACATCCTCATCGATGAGTTCCAGGACCTGGATCCCATTCAGCTGAAAATCATCCAGAAGATCTCAGAAGAAAGAAGACTCTTCTGTGTCGGGGATGAGGATCAGTGCATTTATGCGTTCAGAGGATCTGATCCCAGCGGCATGATCGATTTCGAAGAGATGTTCGAAGGAAAGAAGCTTTACCTTAAATATAACTACAGAAGCACCGAAAATATAGTGAACTACGCAGGAGAAGTCATTCAGCTGAATGCACTGAGAAACAAGAAGGAACTGCTTGCCAGCAGAAAAGAGAAAAGGAAGATCACAAAAATCTTCCCACAGAATCAGGAGCTGATGCTTCTTGACATCGCCAATGAAGTGCGAAAAGATACGTTCAAGAGCTATGCGATACTTTATCGTACCAACCGCGAAGGGATGCGCGTCAAGGAATTCTTAAGAAAAGAAAAGATTCCTTTTCAATCCAGAGACAACTATAATTTTTTCAAGGGATTCATTGCAAAAGATATTCTGGATTATTTAAGAGCGGCTTATCAAGACGACAAAGATGCATTTCTTCGAATCGTCAATAAACCATATCGCTACCAGACCAAAGTGGATATGAGAAAAATCGGACTGGGGGAAGATATCCAGAAGATTCTCTTAGAACCCACAAAGAACAATTATTCTCTTATCAAGAACAGGGAGTTTCTGAAAGACCTGTCTGGAATCAGAAGCCTGCAGACGGACCGGGTGGTGGAATATATTGAAAAGGTCCTGGGTTATGATGAGTATCTGAAAAAATATGCGGAGCGAACAGGAAGAGATGAAGAGGAGCTCTTTGAGGAGCTGGATGAAATGAAGGAAGTGGCGGCTTATTATGATAACCCGCTGGACCTACTTACCGCTTCCACGAAAGAGGCGGAAAAAGTTGATGCGAAAGTCTCTCTGTCCACCGTTCACGGGGTGAAGGGACTGGAATTTGATAAGGTGTTTGTGATCAATGCGGTGGAAGGGTATATGCCCCATAGCGCTTCACTTGAAAATCTGGAAGAGGAAAGAAGGATTTTTTATGTGGCCATCACCAGGGCAAAAGAAGAGCTTCATATCTATAGCCCAAGATTTATTCACGGAAAAGAGAGAAAAAGAAGTCGTTTCGTACTATAATATAGGATGATATTAAATTACTTCATTACTTATGCAAATTTAGAATGATTAGGAGATCGATATGAGAATTGAAATTGGACCAAACGAGGCAGGGCAGAGACTGGATAAGTTTCTTCGGAAATATCTTAAGGATGTGCCGCTGTCTGCTATTTTTAAAACCATCAGAAAAGGCGATGTTCGTATAAACGGAGCCAAAGGAAAAGAAAAGACATTTCTGGAAGAAGGGGACGTGATCGAGATCAAGTACCTCTATTCCAAGTCGCCAAGTGAAAAGAAGAAGATCTATGATGTGGATCCTGAATTCAAAGTGACCTTTGAAGATGACAATATCCTTATGGTTGAAAAATGGCCAGGAATCCTTGTACATAAAGACATCGAAGGAACAGATCCTACACTGACGGATCAGGTCCTGACTTACCTGTACAGAAAAGGGGAGTATGATCCCAACCAGGAAAAGACCTTTTCACCATCTCCAGTAAACAGACTGGACAGAAATACATCCGGTATTGTCATCTACGGAAAGAATTACGAAGCACTCAAGGCACTGAACGAGATGATCAGAGACGGAAGAATCATAAAGAACTATCTTGCCATCGTGAAGGGAAGAATCAAGGATGGAGAATACCATGCCTTCATCGAAAAGAGAGTCGATAACAATATCAGCAGTGTAAGTGATACAGCAGGTCCTGGTAAGAAAGAAATTTCCATGACAGTCAGGACGGAAGAAAGTACTGGACAGTTCTCCCTGGTGGAGCTTGACCTTTTGACCGGTAGAAGCCATCAGCTTAGAGCTCATCTGGCATCCCTTGGTAATCCGATCATCGGAGATCCTAAATACGGAGAAAAAGAGATCAATAATTATCTGGTCAATAAATATAACCTGACCTTCCAGTTCCTTTATGCTTATAAAGTGACCTTCAAGAATCCGGACGGAAAACTGGAGTATCTTGGCAACAAGGTTGTGGCGGAAAAACTTCCTCCACTTATGAAGAAAGTAAAGACTGATTTATTTAAGTTTGATTTATAATCGGAGGAGACCATGAAACAACAATCCACAGGAAAGGGTTTTGCTTATTTATCTATAGCAGAACTCCTTGTTAAAATCATGTCTGTGGTCTATGTGCCACTGCTTTATCGTATATTAGGTGGTGTGGGACACGGTATTTATGCAGTGTCCTATGATGCCTTTACGCTGATCTATGTTCTGACGAATGAAGGAATTCAAAGAGGAATTTCGAAGCTCATTTCAGAGCTTCATGCACAGAATAACCCAAGAGACGCACTGCGTGCCTTCAGGCTGTCGAGATCACTTCTCATAGTCGGAGGTCTCTTTGCGTCCCTGCTATTATTCTTCATGGCACCTCTTATTGCTGAAGGCGCGAGTACCCCAGAAGCTACACTTTCCATAAGGGCTCTGGCACCAACGGTGCTTATAACGGCAATCCTGTCTGCTTATCGAGGATACTTCCTCGGAAGAAGATATGTCACTGCCAACGCTCTTTCAAAGATTCTGGAGCAGCTTGTCAATGTAGCGGTATCCCTAACGGGTGCTTACTTTCTTATGAGAGTTGGTATGGCTTACGGGGTTGCCGGCGGTACGTTAGGTACCAGTGTCGGTGCACTGGTTGCTGTGCTTCTTCTCGTGAGAGAGTTCTACAAGTCAAAGCTGAATAAGATAAAAAGAAAGGACCAGGACGAAGAAGCCTATCTTCATACCAGCAAAGAGCTGGTCAGAAAGCTTCTCTCCTATTCTTTCCCGATAACCATATCAGCAGGTATGATTCATCTAGGTGGATTCATCGATATGTTCATTGTGAATAACCGCCTCTTGGATGCGGGGCTCGTCTATACGGCTGCAAAAATAGCTTATAGCCAGCTGGTTCGTTTTAAAAGCCTGCTCTTTGTACCCAACACCATCATGGTAGCCCTGGCTTCTGTACTGCTGCCTGGAGTGGCGGCGGCAAAGGCTGTGGGAGACGATGATGCCGTAAGAAAGAAAATCAACTATGCGGTTAAAATGGTCTTTCTGGTATCCGTACCGTCCTTTGTAGGAATGACCGTTCTTGCAGGACCAATTTATGATCTTCTTAAATACGACTCAGGTGTGGAACTTCTACGATATGGGTCCATTACCGTCATTTTTCTTGGAATGATCCAGATTCAGACGGTTATATTCCAGGGGCTCGGGAAATTTTACTGGGGTACATTCACCATGCTTGGTGGAATTCTCATGAGGCTGATCATCAACTATATCCTTGTGGGTATGCCCGACATCAACATCATGGGCGCTCTGGTCTCAAATTTTGCCAATTTCTTCATTCCATTTGTAGCCAATCATTACCTGATCACAAAAGTACTAGGGTATGAAGTGAAGATTATGAAAAATGCTTTTGGGCCAGTGGTTTCCGCGACGCTCATGGGTGTTGTGATTTTCCTTCTAGGAAGACTCTTTGGTATGCTGGAATCAGGATATGTAATTGAGAGTATCCTGACACTTATGAATATCATCATCGGCGGCGGCGTTTATGGTGTGTCGATGCTCCTTACAGGAGGGATCACCAAGACGGACCTGAAAGAGATCAGTCC
The DNA here is from genome assembly GCA_035469845.1 of Proteiniclasticum sp. GTDB lineage: Bacteria > Bacillota > Clostridia > Clostridiales > Clostridiaceae > Proteiniclasticum. The sequence goes on from DATIRH010000328.1 coordinate 5,086, forward strand.
GAAGATCTATACGATGATTCCGAAGGGAATCAGAAGCAGAATGAAGTAATTCCTTGTGAATTTCATGGATTGTTTTTTGTTTTTCAGCGTAAAATGCCATATAATGGTATTAAGCCAATTGAAATCAATTATCAATTAGATGTCAGGGTTTTCAGACGTCAGGAAACTGCGTCGTGAAATCAAAGGAGTTGTAAAACATATGGAAGGAACATTTGAAGAAAGAAAGAGAAGAAGATTCGAAAACACCTATGGAAAAGTGCTCACAGGGATGATGCTTGCAGCCAATCCGTTTAAAAAGATGGCATTCAAGACCCCTTGTCTGATCCACAGATTCATCAATATACAGTCGGTCGTGATTCTGGAAAATGAAGGATATCATGACGCGGCGAATTTCTACAAGGCACACATTAAATCACTGAATGAAGGTGCTACATGGGCAGACCAGGATTTCAAGTCCATCAATCACTTCTATCATAATGAAAAGCAGAAAGGTCTCTTCGGATTCTCGGATGGACTCTCTGAAGCCCAGAAAAACATAGAAAAATCTCTACTTTTTCTGGGAAAAGGAAATATCGAGCGTTCAGTATTCTACCTCGGGGTATTCTGCCACCTGTCCCAGGATATGACGGTGCCTCAGCATGTGAACAACAGACTGCTGGACAGCCATAAATCCTATGAGACCTGGATCAAGAAGAAGATTTTTGCGGAAATCGATTATTCGGTGGATTCAGGAATCCTGAGATTCGAGGTACTGGATGACTACATCAGAGAAAATGCTGTGGTGGCAAACTTTTATTATGAGAAACATAAGAGTATAGAAGACAAGGAGATCATGTATGAGACCTTATCCAGAAAAATGCTTGAGGTTGCACAGAATACAACCGCAGGGCTTCTTCTGGACTATTACGAAAAATATTATAAAGACTTATAAGGAAGCAGAAGATGAAAGTTTTACTTACAGCGATCAATTCCAAATATATACACACGAACATCAGCCTTCGTTATCTGGAAAAGGTTTCCGAAAATCTTGAAGTGGAAACGGAGCGGATAGAGTTTTCCATCAATGAATTGAAGGACAAGATCCTTGAAGAAATTTTAGAAAGGAAACCTGATCTTGTAGCATTTTCAGTGTACATCTGGAACTTTGACCTGGTCAGGGAACTTTCTGTGCTTATTAAACGTGTAGATGAAAATATCAGAATTCTTTATGGAGGACCGGAGGTCACATTTGACAGTAAGAAGCATCTGGAAATCATGGCGGGAGATTACATCATCCGCGGTGAGGGTGAACTTACTTATGTGGACCTTCTCGGTTCTCTTTTGCTTGGAAAAGATCTTTCTCTGGTGAAAGGTCTCACCTATAGAGAAGGAGATCAGATTCTTTCAAGTCCGAACCGGGAAAAGATGGATATGAGAAAAGTACCTTATCCATATGATGCAGGGGAGAATCTGGAAGGGAAGCTCTCCTATATTGAAGCCTCCAGAGGATGTCCCTATCAGTGCAGTTACTGCCTTTCCTCTTCTGAGACCGATCTTCGCTTCCTGCCTTATAATGAAGTGGTGGAAAGAGTGGAGAAGCTCCTTGAGACCGGAACAAAGGTTGTGAAGTTCATAGACCGTACTTTTAACATCCATCCTGATGCCTATGACATATGGGCATACCTCATCCGTCTTGATACGCCTGTGACGTTTCATTTTGAAATCTCGCCGGATCTGATCAGGGAGGAACATATTGTCCTCCTTCAGACGGCTCCCCCTGGACGGATCCAGTTCGAAGTGGGTATCCAGAGCACCAGGCGCGATGTTCTTATGGCAATCAACCGTTTTATCGGTTTCAAGCAGGTTCTTGGAAAGCTGAAGGAGCTGGTGAAACTCAAAAACATCCATAATCATATGGATCTTATCGCGGGGCTTCCTTACGACGATCTGGAGAGCTTCCACGTAAGTTTCAATGAAGTATACGCCTTGCAGCCTGATATGCTTCAGCTGGGCTTTCTGAAGGTCATAAAAGGTACACCAATGGAAAGAGATGCGGAGAAATTCGGCATTGTCTATAGTCCCTATGCGCCTTATGAAGTTCTTAAGACGCGCTGGATGAGCTTTGAGGATCTTAGAAGTCTGCACCATACTGAGGAAGCGCTGGAGAGATACTACAATTCAGGCAGGTTTCCTGCTTCCCTGGCGTATATCCTTGCTGAAGAGGAGGATCCTTATACATTCTATGAGGAGCTCGGCGTGTATCTTCATGAGCAGTACAAGGGACGAAGTCTGGGCGCAAAAGAGCAGTACAAGGTTCTTTATGATTTCGCTCTTTCTTATCTGACAGATAGAGGAAGAAAACCACGTACTGTAGTACTGAATGAACTGCTCAAGTTTGACTGGCTTGCGGGAAACAAAAAACAGTTTGTGCCTGAGTTTCTAAAGAGGAACTATCCTGAAAACAAAGAGCTGAAGAGGGATCTGTCAAAAGAATTCGGAATCAGAATCCATCTGGAAATATTTAACATGGATGTAATGAGATTCCTGAGCTCAGGTGAAATCGTGATTACTGACACTCCGGTGATTTATGATGAAAAAACTGGAGAAATTATCAGAAATAAGTTGATAACGGTGAGAAATTAGCGTAAACTATATTCTATGTGGTATTTGTTAACTTATTAAATGATAAAGAATACACATTCCTTTTTCATAGAAGTTTTAAGGATACCATGGTAAAATTAGTTCGTATGATAACGGTTTGCATATGAATAGGAAAGAATGAACGGGGGTGATAGGATGGCAAAGGAAGCATTGGATAAAGTAAGAGAAGCAGAGCACAATGCACGTGATCTTACAGCAGAAGCAAGTCAGAAAGTAAGAGACATAAGACGTGATGCGGAAATGCTCGCCGATAAGAAATTTAAAGAAATCATGGCCATGGGACTAAAAGAGTCTCAAGAACTGAAGGATAAGGCAATTAAGGAAGGGGAGACTCTTGCGAAGCCGATTCTCGAAGAAGGAAAAGAAAAGGCCAGAAAGCTGGAGTCTCTGGAAGTTAAAGATCTCGGAGATGCAGTAAATATTATAGTAGAGAGGATCGTGAAGGCAAATGGCAATCGTTAAGATGAGCAGCTTCAGCTTATTTACCTTCGACTCGGATCGGAACAAACTCCTCCATGAACTGCAGAAGTTCGGATTTGTTCACTTTACTGATCTGAAGGCTGATGAAACTTTATCGGAAGAAGGCCTTGAAACCTTGGAAGTTCCTGCGGATCTAGTCGTCTTAGACGAACAGATCCAGAGCGTGAAATATGCGCTGGACCTGCTCAAACAATATGATGAGCGAGAAACAGGAATAAAGGCGATGATTAAAGGTAAGGACAGTTTTACCTTCCAGGCACTGGAAGATAAGGTAGCTGATTTTGACTATGAACCCATCATTTCCAAATTCAGATCCCTTACAAGTAAGATTGACAATCTAAGTCAGGAAGAAATGAAGCTGAGAGCACTAACTGAAGAATTAAGGCCTTGGAAGAAACTGGACTATGAAGTCAAGTTATTAAGAGATTTCAGCTTCAGTGAAGTTTTTACAGGCACAGCGCCTAAAAAGCTCATGGAAAAGCTGAAAGAGGAACTCGAACATCTTGAAGAGACTTATTTTGAAGTCTTGAGCGAAGGAAAAGATGAAGCTTATATTCTAGGCATCACCTCTTCCACAGAAAGAGAAGAGTTCAATGAGATTCTGAGAAACAACAGTTATTCGAGCCTCTCCATCCCAACAGAGGGGACACCATCTGCTGAAATGGCAAGAGTGAAGGAAGATCTTTCAAGAATTAAAAATGAAAAGATTGAAGTGAAAGCTGAAATCAAAGCAATGGCAAATTATCTTCCTCAATTTGAGGAAGTGTACGAGTATCTTTTAAACAAGAAACTGAGATTTGCCTCAGAAACAAACTTTTTAAAGACAGAGAATGTAAATGTCATCTCCGGATTTATACCTACGGAAAAAGCGGATCAGATGAGAAAAGCTGTGGTAGGTACCCAGGAGAATGCTTTTTACCTTGAAATCGAGGAAGCAGGAGAAACGGATAAAGATGTGCCGATCATGCTTAAAAACGGAAAGTTCAATGAGACTTTCGAAAGCTTGACGACCATGTATGCACTGCCTACTTATGGAAGTATTGACCCTACACCGTATCTTGCACCATTCTATTTTGCCTTTTTCGGCATGATGGTGGCGGATCTGGCCTATGGAATCATTCTTATGGCGCTGACCGGAGTCGCACTGAAGTTCTTTAACCTGGATAAGGGGACAAAAACTTTCGTCAGATTCCTGTTTTACTTAAGTTTCAGTGTCATCGCATGGGGACTGATCTACGGATCCTTCTTCGGAGACCTGATCAAAATGCCGTCGCTGATAGCACCGATGGAGCAGTACACGGAACTTCTGGTGGTTTCCATTATATTTGGTGGAATTCATCTGTTTTATGCACTGGGCATCAAGGCCTATCTTGCCTTTAGAGCAGGTAAGCCGCTGGATGCACTCTTTGATGTCGGGTTCTGGTATATGGCCCTTATGGGCGCCATCGGATTCCTTCTATCAGGATTTGTGTCGCTGCCGGAGGCTGTAAAGCCGATTTCCATGTGGGTCATGATCGTCGGTATGGCAGGAATTGTTCTTACAGGAGGTAGAGAAAATAAATCAGTGGCTGGAAAGCTTGCTGGCGGATTCTATTCTCTATACGGTATATCAGGATACATCGGAGACTTTGTATCTTACTCAAGACTGATGGCCTTAGGGCTCTCAGGCGGATTTATCGCTGTGGCCATGAATATGATCATGAACATGCTCTTTGACATGGGTCCTATCGGAATCCTGCCAGGAGTGATCATCTTTATATTCGGTCAGTTATTCAATCTGTTCCTTTCTGCGCTGAGCGCATATGTGCATACTTCAAGACTTACCTACGTTGAGTTTTTCGGTAAGTTCTATGAAGGCGGCGGAAAGGCATTTAAATTATTTAGAAATAAAACAAAATACATCAACGTGGAATAAAATTTAGGAGGAAATTTAAATGAATTTTGGACAAGCTTTAGTTGAAAACGGTGGAATAGCTTTTGGAGTATTAGGTATCGCACTTGCGGTGCTGTTATCAGGAATCGGCTCTGCAAAGGGTGTAGGAATTGTCGGTGAGGCCGCTTCAGGACTCATCATAGAAGAACCTGAAAAGTTCGGTAAATCACTTGTTCTGCAGCTGCTTCCAGGTACACAGGGTCTTTACGGATTCGTTATCGGTCTTATGTCATTGGGTTCACTGAGAGTGGATATGTCTATGGGAGAAGGGTTATACATGCTGTTTGCATGTCTGCCAATCGCACTTGTCGGTCTTTACTCAGCAATGTACCAGGCAAAAGTAGCAGCAGCAGGTATTGCAATTCTTGCGAAGAATGAAGAACAGTCCACTAAGGGTATCATCTACTCTGTAATGGTTGAAACTTATGCACTTCTTGCATTCGTTATGTCACTTATTCTACTTTCTTCAGGTGGTTTCTAAGAAGTCAGAGAATTTTTTGAGAAAACGACGATAAAGGAAGTGAGTAAATGTCCAATCTGGGAAATCTAACAGATAAAATTCTGGAAGAAGCCAAAATCAAGGCTCAAAGACAGATCAGCGAAGCAGAGAATTTCAGTAGAGATACTGTTTCAAAGAAGGTCAAAGAAGCTGAGGAGAAAAAATCGAAGATGCTGGAAAAGGCGGCTTTCGATGCAAATCTCTTGAAGGAAAGAATGATTTCCAACGCTGAAGTCAACAGCCGTAATGAAGTTCTGAGCAGTAAGCAGAAGATCATCAATAAGGTTTTTGAAGAAGCGAAGAAGAGACTTGGTGAATTACCTGAAAATGATTATATAGAATATGTTAAAACGACTCTATCCACTTTGAACCTGAAAGGAACGGAAGTTCTTCTGGTGAAAAAAGAATACAGAGACCGTCTCAAGGCCCTTGGCCTTGGATATGAGATTTCTGAGGAGTCAGTGGAATCAGGCTTCCAGGTGAAAGACGAGAAGATATCATTGAATTTCAATTTCAATGATATGGTCGATTTTTACCGTGATGAGCTGGTAAAAGATGTAGCAGACACATTATTTAAGGAATAGGAGGGATTTCATGAACAGAATGGATTTTACCCAAGCTGTCATCAGAATAAAAGTTCTTGAAAAAAGGCTCCTATCTCGTGCAAGGCTGGAAAGAATGGTGGATGCCAAGGACATGGACGAAGTGTTCAGAATTCTTGCCGAAACTGAATATCAGCAGCACTTAAGTAATGCGGCAAGACCTGAAGATTATGAAAACATTCTTTCAGCGGAGCTTAAAAGAGTATACAATCTCATGGATGAGCTCACTGGAGAAAAAATCATAACACAGCTTCTATCCCTCAAGTATGATTATCATAATCTGAAAGTGCTTATAAAAGAGCGGGTTTCAGGTAAGCCACTGACGGGTCTTTATGTTCCTTACGGTTCACAGGACCTGACGAAGCTGAAAGCTGCCATGTCTCAGGAGGATTACTCCGATCTTGAAAAAAGAATCGGAGATGCCCTTAGAGAAACTGTAGCTGAATATGATAAGAGTAAAGATCCGCAGATGATTGATATTGTTTTAGACAGACATTATTACAGGCACCTTCGTGCACTGGCCGATGAAACTGAAATTCCGATGTTCCAGGAATACGTCAAGAATCAGGTGGACTTCACCAATATGAAGACACTGATTCGAGTCAAGAAGATGGATAAGGAAATGCGATTCCTCGATGAGGTCCTTTTAGACGGGGGCAGCATCGATCGGGATAAGATCCTTTATTCCATCAATGATTCACTGGATGGGATTATCATAAAATTCCGCAAGGAAGATATCGGAAAGTCACTGACCGAAGGACTTGAGTCATATAGAAGAACAGGCAGACTCAGTGATTTTGAAAAAATCATCGACAATAGACTCATGGAGATCAATGAACCGTCGAGAAGCATTGTCTTTGGACCAGAACCACTGTTTTCCTACCTGCATGCCAAGGAAGCTGAAATCAAGGCATTGAGAATCATTATGATTTCAAAAATCAATAAGCTTTCTCCAGAAGTAATAAGGGAAAGGTTGCGTGATTTATATGTATAAGATCGGAGTAATCGGGGATAAGGATTCCATACTGCCTTTCAAGGCACTTGGTATCGATGTATTCCCTGTGGTTGGACCAGAAGAAACCAGAAAAACGCTGGATACTCTGGCCAAACAGAAATATGGAGTAGTGTTTATCACTGAACAGTCAGCTGTGCTCATTCCAGAGTCCATAGAAAGATATGTCAAGGAAATTATTCCTGCGGTGATCCTGATTCCTAGCAATCAGGGAAGCCTTAATATCGGTCTGGAGAGAATCAATACGAATGTAGAAAAAGCTGTCGGTTCAAATATATTATAGAAGGAGCGCTCTAATGAAAGTCGGAAAAATAGTTAAAGTGTCCGGCCCCCTTGTTGTTGCAGAGGGAATGGATGAAGCCAACATCTATGATGTGGTTCAAGTTTCAGATAGAAAGCTCATTGGTGAAATAATCGAAATGAGAGGCGACAGGGCATCCATCCAGGTTTATGAAGAAACCACTGGAATCGGACCTGGCGAGCCTGTATATACAACAGGAGAACCTCTTTCCGTTGAACTGGGACCCGGACTCATAGAGTCCATGTTTGATGGAATACAGAGACCTCTGAATGCAATTATGGACCTGGTGGGTGATTTCCTCGAAAAAGGAGTGGTAGTACCATCCCTTAGCCGAGAGAAGTTATGGAATTTCATACCAACCGTAAAGGTTGGAGATAAAGTGTCTAAGGGAGATGTGCTGGGAACAGTTCAGGAAACTCCCGTTGTTCTTCACAAAATCATGGTGCCAGCAGGCATCAGCGGCATCGTGAAGGAAATCAAGGAAGGTGAATTTACAATCGTCGATACAGTATGTGTACTGGAATCAGGCGAAGAGCTCATGATGATGCAGAAATGGCCTGTAAGAAAACAAAGAGGATATCAGAATAAAATCAATCCTGATGAGCCTCTTGTGACAGGACAGAGAGTCATCGACACATTCTTCCCGATCACCAAGGGAGGAACTGCGGCAGTTCCAGGTCCATTCGGATCAGGTAAGACTGTTGTTCAGCATCAGCTGGCGAAGTGGGCGGATTCAGAAATCGTTGTTTATGTAGGTTGTGGAGAGCGTGGAAACGAGATGACAGATGTTCTTCTTGAATTCCCTGAAATCATCGATCCTAAGACCGGGGAATCTCTCATGAAGAGAACCGTTCTTATCGCAAATACGTCCAACATGCCTGTGGCCGCGAGAGAAGCGTCCATCTACACAGGAATCACCATTGCTGAGTACTTCAGAGATATGGGTTACAGTGTTGCCATCATGGCAGACTCCACCTCCAGATGGGCGGAAGCGCTTAGAGAAATGTCTGGTAGACTGGAAGAAATGCCTGGTGATGAAGGGTACCCAGCGTATCTTGGTTCAAGAGCAGCTGAGTTTTATGAAAGAGCAGGTAAGGTCAAGTGCAACGGCAGTGACGATCGCATCGGCGCTGTAACAATCATCGGTGCAGTATCCCCTCCAGGAGGAGATATTTCAGAGCCGGTTTCACAGGCCACCCTTAGAATCGTTAAAGTGTTCTGGAGCCTGGATGCAAGTCTTGCTTACAGAAGACATTTCCCTGCCATCAACTGGATGAGTTCCTATTCCCTGTACCAGTCAAAGGTAGACAAATGGATGGACATCAATGTTCATAATGACTTCTCTGACAACAGAGTAAAGGCTATGACACTACTACAGGAAGAATCATCTCTTCAGGAAATCGTAAGACTTGTAGGGCGTGACTCCCTATCTGAGAGCGACCAGCTGAAGCTTGAAGCTTCAAAGTCCATCAGAGAGGACTTCCTGCAGCAGAATGCGTTCCATGAAGTGGATACCTATTCATCTCTTGAGAAGCAGAACCTGATGCTGGAGCTCGTGCTTCATTTCTATGACGAAGGTCAAAGAGCACTGAAGAACGGCATCTATCTCAGCGATCTGATCAATCTTGACATTAGAGACAAAATCGCAAGGGCAAAATATCTTGAAGAAGCTGATATCAGTAAGATCGACAGCATCAAGGTAGACCTGACTAAGATCATTGATGATCTTATTGCGGAAGGAGGGATCCTCAATGCTTAAAGAATATAGGACAGTTACTGAAGTTGTAGGACCTCTTATGATTGTAGAAGGTGTGGAAGGCGTCAA
>DATIRH010000329.1:0-3036 GCA_035469845.1 Proteiniclasticum sp.
GGGATCAATGGATCACTTACCTATGAACTGCAGCTTCTCATCTGGGATCTCATAGATCAGCTCGATGTGGAGCAGGACTACCTGCAGGTATTCAAACTGTTGGATAAGGAAGGAGAAGTGAAGCTGACGCACAGGCAGGAAGAACCGGATTATAGTAAAGACTACATATTAAAGGCAAAAGAATTCTCCATCGAAACCGATAATAAAATCTTTGTTATCGACGATGGAGAATATTCTACTATGATGTTCGCGTCGGAATACTAAACACAAAAACTTTTACAGTCTCTCTACTTTTTCATAATGCAATGCGTTTCAAATTTCAGTCAGGTTATTTTTCAAATGGAAATTTATAGTCAAGCTTAAGGTCATCTCTGATTTCTATCATTTCCTTTTGTAATGCTTCATTGATGGGAACACCAGTTTCTTTGCGTTCTAGCCAGACCAGATATTCTTTTTCTCCAGCGGTATAGATTCTTTCTTCACCAGGTGCTTTTTCCGATGCTCTTAATTCCTTCATGATTCCACCAGCAGTTTTTTCAAAGATATCCAATCCCATAAAAGCTGCAGGGTCAATGACTATGAACCAGTGTCCCAGGAGAATTGGTTTCTTGCTTCCATCTTCAGCCACACCAGATAAGGCTTGAAGATAATCTGCTCCTGAAAATGCTGCGGAAAATAGTTCCACAATAGTGGCATAACCATAACCCTTGTATCCGGCAAATTCTTCGCCGATACCACCAAGGGGTGCAAGGGCTGCTTCACCTTTCACCAAGTCTTGCAGAATTTTATGGGAGTCTGTCTGAGGTTTTCCATCTCTTCCCACTACCATTCCAGAAGGGGTATCTTGTCCGATTCTGTCCCAGTATTCGATCTTTCCTCTTTGGATAATAGAAGTGGCACAGTCCAGCATGAAAGGAAATTCTTCGCCGGTGGGAGCGCTGACTGTAAGAGGGTTGGTTCCAAGCATGTTTTGCACACCAAAGGTGGGAGCAATAGAAGGTCTGGCATTGGTACCGCTCATACCAACCATACCTCTTTTAGCAGCCATATCAGTCCAATACCCCGCAGTTCCGTAATGGGTGGAGTTTTTGACGGTAACCATGGCGATGCCGTTTGTTTTCGCTTTTTCCATAGCCATCTCCATAGCCTTATGAGCCACCACCATACCCATGCCATTATTAGCATCTAGTACCGCAGTTGAACCTGTTTCTTTTAGCACATCGATTTTTGTGACAGGTTCTTGAATTCCAGCTTTGATTCGATTGAGATAAATAGGCTTGAGTCGATTCATCCCATGGGATTCAATCCCTTTTTTATCTGCGTCGGTCAATACATCAGCACAGATTTTCGCATCGTCTCTAGGGACACCATATCCCACCAAAGCATCCGTTATAAAGTCAGTCACAGTTTTCCAATCAACATTCGTTGTTTTTGCCATTGTTCTTTTCTCCTTTCAAAGCTTGTATAAAAAAACTGAATATCTCCGTAGGAACTACTACAAAACATCTCACTTCATTCACTGATATCCTTTACATTTGAATTAAATCATAGCATAGTGACTTTTTTATAGCAAATTCTTTAAGGGGATTATCTTTGCCAGTAAAGAGCACCATGATCGAAGGAGCTGCATAGAAAATGAAAGGGTAAATAGAGCATGGTCATGCCGTTTATTATTAGATATGTCAGTAAGAAAATCACGACATTGAAGTCGTTTTTTTTTGCATTAAATTCTATTTTTTCTCCATAATATCAGTATCAAGATGTGAGGTGAATAGAAAATGATGAAAAGAAAATTCAAAGGCGCACGCTATGTTACAAGAGGAATCAATGGATCCGTTACCTACGAACTACAGCTGCTTCTGTGGGATCTCATAGACCAGCTCGATGTGGAACAGGATTATCTCCAGGTCTTCAAGCTGGAGGATAAGAGGGGAGAAGTGAAGCTGACACACAGGCAGGAAGAACCGGACTATAGAAAAGACTACATTTTAAAAGCGAAAGAATTCTCCATTGAAACGGACAATAAAATCTTCGTTATCGATGATGGAGAGTACGCAACTATGATGTTCGCGTCTGAGTACTAAATAACTCTTAAAACAAATACAGCTCCCAACAAGCCGATGAAGGATCCCATGACTTCATCGGCTTTTACCATTCTATTTACCTAACTGAACAATGCCTGAATTCACTGCCTGATGCAATGAGTTTCTGATTGAGCATTCTCTCTGCAAATCATCGTTATGAGAGGAATATTGCTGATTGATTTTGATTAATGTTATAATTCCAGTATGTGGATACGTTTTCGAAAGAGAAAGAGATATTAAAAATGGAACAGAAATAACAATGAAAATGAAAACAGAGGTATTTAATATTTGGAGACAATAGATAAGTGGAAACAGAAGGGTATCTGTTTTTCAGGTAGTTCATGAAGTATTGATATGGACTCTGAGAGGTATGGTTCTTCTCTATAGAATTCATGTGTAAAGAGGGTGTAAAAGAGTGGATAATTACAAGGAACATTTCTTGCTTGATACTGAATCCGTGAAAAAATATGTTATAGACAAGTTAGGTTATTTCAAATCGAGTGACGAAATAGAAGCATCAGAAATAGGCGATGGGAATATAAATTACGTCTTTAAAATTTGGGAACCCAGAACTGGTAAGTCCATTATAGTCAAGCAAGCAGATAAGCTGCTTAGATCCTCTGGCAGACCGCTGGATATGTATAGAAGTAGAATTGAGGCTGAAGTTTTAAAAATTCAAAACAGACTGTCTCCTGAATTTGTTCCAGAAGTCTATTTCTATGATGAAAACATGTATGCTTTGTCCATGGAAGATATTTCTGATTATAAAAATCTTCGGACTGAACTCATGATAGGGAAATCCTTTGATCATCTTGCAGAGAATATCTCAACCTTCTTAGTGGATACCTTGTTACCTACTACAGATCTGTTTTTGTCCAGGGCAGAAAAGAAGAGTAACGTTAAGAAATTCATGAATCCTGAATTATGTGATATCAGTGAGGATCTGGTGTTT
>DATIRH010000330.1:0-2147 GCA_035469845.1 Proteiniclasticum sp.
TGTTCATCACCCATGATCTGAGCATTGTGACAGAACTGGCAGATTCCGTCGCAGTGATGTATGCAGGGAGAATCATTGAGAAAGCGCCAGTGAAAGACTTTTTCAAGAACCCGAAACATCCCTACAGCGTTGGACTCATACAGGCCATTCCGAGACTGTCCATGACAAATACGAAGCTTTACTCCATTCCAGGGTCACCGCCGGATCTCATAGAGATTCCAGTGGGGTGCCCATTTGCACCAAGGTGCGAGCGAAGGACAGATAAATGCGTAGAAGTGATGCCACCGCTGGAGGCAGCGGGAAATCCGCTGCATGAATTCGCCTGCTGGCATCCTGTCGAAGGAGGTGAAATATGAGTAGTATCATTGAACTGAAAGGCCTGGAGAAAACATTCTCCGGGAAAAGAAAGAAATCCAGCGTAACGATCCTAAGAAATATCAACATCAAAATCGAAGCTGGAGAAACCCTTTGCGTTGTCGGAGAATCCGGCTGCGGAAAGACAACACTGGGACGGATCATTGCAGGTCTTCTCTCTTATACCGAAGGATCCTATCTCTTCGATGGAAAAGAAGTGAAGACGCTTAAAGGGAAAGATCAGGAGCATTTCAGGAACAACGTCCAGCTCATTCATCAGAATCCGTATGAATCCTTGAATCCTACCATGATGGTGTATGACATCATTGCCAATCCTATAAAAAGGCATAAGAACATCACAAAAACAGAAGAACTCTATGCTGAAGTCACAAGGATTCTGGACCTGGTGGGGCTCACCCCAGTGACGGACTTCGTAGACAAGTATCCGAATCATCTCTCTGGAGGTCAAAGGCAGAGAGTGTCAATTGCACGTGCACTGGCCATGAATCCGAAGCTCATTGTTGTGGATGAGGCCACAAGCATGATTGATACTTCACTCCGAATCAGTCTGCTTCAAACCCTTAAGAATATACAGAATGAAACAAATGTGTCGTTTTTCTTCATCACTCATGATCTGGCACTGGGCAGGTATTTTTCCCAAGGGGAGAAGATCATGGTGATGTATCTGGGCGAAATCATTGAAACCGCCCTTACAGACGATTTTGTGGAGAATACATATCATCCTTATTCTAAAGCATTGTTATCGGCTGCAGTGGGGAATTCCGATCTCCTTGAAAGATCCAGCGAATTTGAGAATTACAACCTGGAAGGAGCAGACATTCCATCTTTCTATGATATTCCAGAAGGCTGCTCTCTACACCCAAGATGCCCCGCATTTATGGAAGGCATATGTGACAGAGTGGTGCCGAAGGATATCCTGTTACTGAATAATCACATGGTGAAGTGTCACTTATATGACGAAGAATACAACAAAAAATAATAGGAGGTTATTATGAAAAATAAGAGAAGAATGTTAACCGGGATTATGATGTCGATGCTGCTTGTAGGAACTGTTTTTATCTCAGCGTGCTCATCGGGTGATAATGGAGACACAGACCAGCCGCCAGAGAACGAAGCGCAAGGGGAAGCAGTGTTTGCTGGTGGATGGCCCTATGCAACAACACCGACAGGACATTTCAATATGTTCGTACCCAATTCCATTGAACTGAAGTTCTATAGAGAACTGCACCAGTTGCCACTGGCAACCTATGTTGCCGAAGATGATGAGTACATCCCGATGCTGGCAGAAGGATGGGAATTGTCGGAAGACAACAAGAAGATCAGTCTGGAACTGCGGAATGATGCTCTATGGAGAAGTGGAGAAAACGTCACTGCAGAAGATGTCTGGACCACATTTATGATATACAGACTGGTCGGGAATCCCGCATGGAACTATCTTGAAGACATCAATGTCATTTCCGATACATCTGTAGAATTCATACTGAGCGAAGAAACCACCATGATCTACAGACACATCCTGAGAAAGCCCATTGTAGATGCACTTACCTATGGGGAATATGCAGAGAAACTTGATGCATTGGTTGAAGATGGCAAAGACGCATCTTCGAAAGAATGGCAGGACCTGGCAAATGAGTTCAGTAATTTCAGACCTGAAGTAGTAAATGCAACAGGACCATATTATCTGGCACCAGAAAATGTGAGTCAGTCTCATATAGAGCTGCTGAAAAATGAATCCTCATTTTTAGCAGATACAGTGAATTTTGACAAGGTAC
>DATIRH010000331.1:0-4711 GCA_035469845.1 Proteiniclasticum sp.
GAGCATCAGGCCTGAGCTCCTGGATACATCCAAAACATCTTCTCAGGGAATTCATGACCTGAAGGGCTTTCTGGAGTATGCACGCAGAGGTAGCCAGCCTGTCGATCTTGAAGAAGTGAAATCCCGCGCAAAGAAAGACACCTGTGCTGATGCAATCAGGAAAGAACTAAGTGCCAGAGGACTCACTGCGGATATCAGAGTAGGTGCTTCAAAATACAAAGTCGACCTGGCTGTAGTCGATGATGAAAATCCGGAAGAATATCTTCTGGGCATTCTGTGTCAGGGAGAGTCCTATGAACATGCCCGAAGCGCCAGAGACCGAGACATTCTTCAGGAATCCGTGCTGAAGGGTCTTGGCTGGAATCTCATGAAAATCTATCCCATGGACTGGATGGAAAACAAGGATCGTGAAGTGGAGAAGATTCTCCAGAAGATCAAGGAGATCCGTGAAAACCTTCTGGAAAAGAAGATGCCTGGACCGGTCACGCAGCAGAAAATCGGGAATCTGATGCATCAGAGCGAGAGGGACGAAGACAGAGCACCTGCTGAAGATGGCATAGGAAGAGCCTATGAAGAAGCACAATTTGACCACAGACCCATGAGCTCAGAAGAGTTTCGGATGCCTAAAAACACCAGAGACATCAAAGATACGCTGATGAAAATCATACAGGTGGAAGCGCCAATGAGTCTTCCTCTTCTATATAGGCAGACTCTGAAAGCTTTTGGTGTAAGATACACTCAGAAAAGCGTGGATGTCATAGATAATATTCTTTCCAATCTTGGCTATGACATACTTGAGAAAAATGGGCAGTATTTCATCTACGGTGAGGAGAAAGAATCCGGGGTCACCTTCTACCGTTACGCCACAAAGGAAAATAAACGAGAAACGGATGATCTTCCTGAAGAGGAGATTCAGCTGGCCATCAAGGATATCGTAGAGAAACAGGTCTCCATACCCGAGGAGAATCTCATTACAGAGGTGCTGAAGATTTTTGGATTTTCAAGAGGAAATGAAGATCTTCAGAAAAAGATTCGTGAAATCCTCGAAAAAGATGCGGAAGCGCTGATTATGAAAGATGAAAATGGAAACTTCATCGCAAAAATATAACAAGAAAGAAGAGCAGCTGAAATATAAGCTGCTCTTCTTTTTCGTGACTATATTCTATTCTTTTTTCTATTCTTTTCACTATTGTTTCTTTCTGTCTTCTCTATTTCTCTTGAACTACGCAAAGCTGATTTTTTCTCTGAGAGCGGGACTTTAAAATATTGGCATTCTGATCCATGTAGATTCTCAAAGAATCGATGATTTCTTTCGTAATCAGTTCTCCAGGTAGTAGGAGAGGAATTCCAGGTGGATAGGGAATCACTTTCTCCATGGATACTCTACCGACAGCCTCATATAAATTGATCTGTTCAGATTCCATATAAAGTGCATCACTTTCCGAATAGACTCTTTCAGGAGAATGGAGATACATGGGATGAGTCGTTTCATCCTGATTATTCTCTTCAAGCCATCTTTTCTCCTGTTGCCTGCTGATCATCTGGAGTGCCGTAGCAATAGCTTCCAGATCCTCTTCAGTATCAAAAGGCGTCAGAATGAAAATCAGATTGTTTCCTTCTGTCATTTCACATTGGATCCTGTATTCATTTCTTAAAATGCGATCCAATTCAGCGCCTGGTAATGGTGTGCGAAGAACAAGTCTTGTCTCATCAAAAAGTGGAACATGCTCTTTGCCAAGGACCTGCACTCCACTGATTTTTTTCAGCTTCTCTTTCAGCCTGGAGATTCTCACAAGGAGAGTCCTGTAAACCGCTTCTCCGTTTTCTTCCATGTAATATCTTGCCATTTCCATGGAAACCAGAAGCGGATAGGAAGGGCTGCTGCTCTGAAAGACTCTGTGATAGTGCCTGATCCGAAGAATTTCATCCTCTGTCAGTTTTTCAGAAAGGTTCAGGACAGAACCCTGTGTGAGACTCGGCAGTGTCTTATGAAAACTGACACTGGAAGCATGGGCACCACATCTTATGGAGGCATCCGGCAGCATTTCAGAAAAAGAGAAATGCGCTCCATGGGCTTCATCCACCAGAAGGTACAGTCCGTGCTTACTGCAGTAGTCGGCCAGTGGGGCTATATCTGTAACAATTCCATGATAAGTGGGTGAGGTGAGAATCACAGCTTTGGCTTCTCTATGCTCCTTATGGAGGCGTTTCAGCTCCTCCAGGGTAATCGAGGAAGGCAGATTGAACTCTTTTACAATCTCAGGCATGAGATAAACAGGTTTCAGGTCCAATAGAGAAATGGCATTATACACACTCTGGTGACAGTTTCTCTGCACAAGAACTGTATCTTCTCGTTTCAGCAGTCCGTAGATCATGGCATAATTTGATGAGGTGCTTCCATTGACACAGTACAGGCTTTCTTTTGAACCCATGGCTTCTGTAAGAAGCATCTGGGAAGAGGCAATCATCTCCTCCGGATAATGAAGATTATCCGTTCCTTCCACTTCCGTCACATCAAAGCCGTACAGATATTTCTGTAGCAGCGCCAGTTCTTCGATCTGATCTTCGTTTCTATGGCCTGGCATATGGAATCTTGTGTTCTCTTCCTCCACGTAGTCCTTAAGACCCTTGATGAGAGGGAGCCTGTCATAATTCATCACAGGAAAAGCACCCTGTCTTCAGACACGAGTTCATCAGCAGTGTCTTCGCTGCCTTCAAGCATTCTTTTCGCTTCGATCATGATCGCGCATTCCAGACGCTTTTTCTGCATCTCGCAGCCGATCTTATACGGTTTGTGGATATCTCCATTGAAGCTTAAGGCATTGGCATGACATCCTCCGGAACAGTAGAACTTGGAGAAACAGGTTTTACAGTCTTCCTTGGTGTAGACATGAGCATTCTTGAAGAAATTCTGCATTTCCGCAGGAAGATGAACTTCTTCCTCCAGAATATTGCCCATCTTGTAGATTTCATTCCCTACAAACTGATGGCAGGGATAGATGTCTCCTTCAGGTGTGATGGAGAGGTATTCCGTACCTGCACCGCAGCCGGTGATTCTTTTCAGGATACAAGGTCCCTGAGTGAGGTCCACCATGAAATGGAAGAAGGTGAACGGATCTCCCTTCACTTTCATGTCAGCATAGTCCAGAGCCAGTTTCTCGTATTCCTGAAGGATCTGTGGGAGGTCTTCCTCTTTGATGGCATAAGGATTTTCATCTGCTGAAACCACAGGCTCCATGGAAGTGTGGACAAACCCAAGATCTCTGAAGTGTTTCACATCTTCCGAAAAGTCCAGACTGTTTCTGGTGAAGGTTCCTCTGATGAAGTATGTTTTGTTTCCTCTTTTTTCAACCAGTTTCTTGAACTTAGGCACAATAATATCGTAGCTGCCTGAATCCACCATGGTAAGTCGCATATCGTCGTTGATTTCTTTTCTGCCATCTAGAGAGAGTACTGCATTATCCATGTATTCATTGATGAAGTCGATCTTCTTGTCATCCAGAAGGATGCCGTTGGTGGTGATGGTGAATCTGAAGTTCTTGTTGTGCAGCTTACCAAGCTCGTTTCCGTAATGGACAAGCTCTTTCACCACGTCAAAATTCATGAGGGGTTCTCCACCAAAGAAGTCCACTTCAAGGTTTCTACGGTTGCCTGAACGCTCCACCAGAAACTCCAGTGACTTTTTCCCTACATGAAGAGGCATAAGGCACTTTGTTCCACCGAAATCACCCTGCTGTGCAAAACAGTAACGGCACTTGAGATTGCAGTCATGGGCGATATTAAGACATAAGGCCTTGATCACAGGTTTTCTGTTTTTGAAGCTCTCCATGTCAGGATAGGTGTCATCTGTGTAGAGAAGACCTTCTTCCACCAGTTCATTCACTTCTGAAAGGGATGCCTTGATCTCTTCCTCTTCGTACTGAGGCAATTTAAGATACATTCCACTTTCATCTATAAGTCCATTTCTAAGGTCGTCATAGTGGTCCAGAAGATCATAGGTGATGTCGTCCACCACGTGAACAGAACCTCCATTGACATCCATGACGATATTCAGTCCATTCATTTTATATTTATGAATCATTGTATTTATTCCTCCTGAAATTTTAATTGTTTTTTAAAAAGAAAAGGGAATGATATTACATCACGCCCTTCACTTTTACGCTATCTATCTGTTGGCATTCTCACATTCCTGATTAGCCACAGTGCAAGAAGTTTTGCAGGCGGATTGGCAGGATGTCTGGCATTCTCCGCATCCACCTTTGATAACGCTTTTCTTTAGAGTGCTTTTTGTAAGTGTTCTGATGTGTTTTTTCATTATGAAAACCTCCTCTAAATAGTGCGTATATATTATATCATTAAGTGGCACTTTTGTGGTCAGATTAACACATAATATTTTCAGATGAGTCTTTTGTGGTTCACTTATTCTCACCTTTTATTGAAATCATTATCATTTTAAACGATAATATAGAGAGTGATTAAGAAAGTGATAAGCGATGATCCTACAATGGATCCGGTTACAATAAAGGAGAGACATAAATGGAGAAAAGATTATTATGCTTCGGAGATTCCAATACATGGGGGTTTAATGCGAAGACTGAAGAGCGGTTTTCACGTGATATCCGCTGGACAAGAAAACTTCAGAAAGCTCTCGGTGAAGACTATGAAATCATTGAAGAGGGACTGAATGGGAGAAATGCCGTCTGTGAGGATC
>DATIRH010000332.1:0-4347 GCA_035469845.1 Proteiniclasticum sp.
TTCTATCACTTCTATAGGTTCTTCCTGTTCTCCTTCCGCGTCTATCACTTCTTCCTGCTCCTCTTCCGCTATTTGTTCCGGTTCTTCAAATTCAGGTGCAGCAGGTGTTTCTTCACCTTGCGATGGTTCTTCTTCCAGTAGTTCCTTCACGTCTCCATTTCCTCTGCATCCCCAGACAAGTACCAACGTTACAAGCATCAGAATGCTTAAGATTACCTGTTTCCTCTCGGATTTTACTCTTCTTTTCATTTTCATCACTCCATATCAAAAAGAAGATGTTACAATGCTTTTCTTCAGAAATATGTTTTCTTTGCATCCACGACAACCTGACCATCAGTTACTACAATAATTGTATCTATTCATCTCTATTTTCTACTATTCTTTTGACCTGAGGATGAAAAAACTGTTACAATTTTAACATTCAAAAAGCGATCAATCTTTATTTCTTGAAGGAAATTCAGTATTATCAATGAGCAGATCCAAGCTTTAGAAGACGAATCCATTTCACTGGAACATGAAAAAATCCGGCTGCAAAGCACGCCGGATTTTATTATTCTCAAGACTAGAAAATTACTGCGATTTGGTTATTTCATACATACTCAAGGTGCACCAGGCATCATACTTCCGAGATCCACAACCTCGTAGTCTTCCGGTATTTCAAAAAGATCATCTGAAATATTTCCCACCTGGAAATCTGTCACTTCTGAAATATAAATCTCATCATTTTCCATTTTACTTTCTACTCTCATTGGGAATCCGTATTCTTCATGAAGCCACATCTTGACTTCATAATCAGAATTCAGATCCTTACTCTCCACTACATGACATGATACTCCATTGATGGTTTCCTTTCCGACATAGTTCATATTGCTCTTATCTACATCTTGCGTGAAATCATCTAATGTAGGTGTTTCTCTGTCTTCTTCATCCTCCATGCCCATAGGCATCTTAATGGCTGTTTTCGATTGAGGATCCAGTGTGTAAAATGCATCTTCATCATAAATCATCATGAAGCGCTGACCCATTGCTTCACCTTCGATACGCATGAGTTTCCCTTTAATATAAATACCTGTGGTTGAATCTTCTTCGCCCATTCCGCTGACATTCATCTCGTAGAAAAATTCATCCATGTCTTTCCCGTTCTCAAAAAGATCCCCTAGTTCCTCATCGCTTAAACCTTCCTGCTCTTCCTGTTCTTCTGCCTCTTCTTCCTGTTCTGGTTCTTCCACATCAGGTGCATCCGGAGTCTGTTCTCCTTGTGACGGTTCCTCAGTTTGCGGTTCTTCCTCGTCTCCGTTTCCTCCACATCCCCAGACAAGTAACAACGTTATGAGCATTAGAATGCTTAAAATAGTCCATTTTTTTCTGGATTTCACACTTCTTTTCATCTTCATCACTCCATATCAAAACAGATGATAACACAATGGCATCTTAGAAAAGTGTTTCCTGCACATAGACGAGAGAATGACCAACATTTCATCACAAAGAACGGTATCTATTTGTCTCTATTCTATCACTATTCATTAGCCGTAATAGTGAAATAAATGTTACAACTTGAAGCTGAAAATGTATTAGTTTCATTTCTGCTTGAAAATGATCTTCCCTTTTTCAATGGATTCAATACTTGCAAGTGCTCTTACATCCATTCCGTTTTCTCTGAGCTTTCTGCCACCTTCCTGGAAGCATTTTTCAATAGCTACACCAGCAGCTACTAATGTTGCTCCTGAAGCATCTACTATTTCTTTCAGACCTTTGATGGCTTCTCCATTGGCTAGAAAATCATCAACGATTAGAATGCGGTCTTCTTTCTGAAGATAATTTTTTGAGACCCGTATCTTATAGTGTTTTTGTTTTGTAAAGGAATAGACACTACCCTCGTAGGTCTCTTTATCCAAGTTCAAGGACTCCGTCTTCTTTGCAAAAAGGACAGGCACTTTGAAATGAAAGCCCGTCATGGTCGCAATTGCTATCCCTGATACCTCTGCCGTGAGAATCTTTGTTATCTTTTCTTCTTTAAACATTTCATAAAAAGCTTTTCCGATCTCACTGAGAAGCTCCACATCCAGCTGATGATTCAAAAAGCGATCCACCTTCAATATATTGTGATCTAGTACTCTTCCCTCTTTTAGAATTCGTTCTTCCAGTATTTTCAATATACTTCCCTCCTATGATCTTCTTATGCAAAAAACCGCAGTACTTTATACTACGGTATTTGGTAAATCAGCATAACAAAGTCAGCTTCATCACCCGTAGTCAGACCTGTTTACGGTGGTCTGGTAGAAACTTATGGACCAATCTCCATGATTATACGAGCATATTTAGTTTGTTTTATTCTAAACTAATGAATCATTAATTTCAATGATTATTCTGTTTCTTGCATCAGTTCTTCTTTGGTCTTTCATTCAAATTTTTCTTATCATCATCCCTGGCATACCTCAAAAGAGACGCTTCCTTTTCAGGAAACGTCTCTTTAAAATATTTTTCTTATTCTTCGATGAGGTCTTCTATGGAATCAATATCCATATAAGCTGGTACAACTAAACCGATGGCTGCACCTTCAAGGTTTGGTCCAAGATCATCAATCTCAGCCTTGAAATTCTCATAATGATCACCATGTGTTCCAGGTAACCATGCAGCTACAATAGCATCAGTTTGAGCGGATGCGACAGCTTCCCACATTGGACCATTTTCCACCTGTGTCAGACTTACATCATAACCTAGGTCTGAAAGAACAGTACCAATGACATTAGTAGATGCAATCTCTGTGTCCCAAGCTACATAAGCAAGATTGATTTCCTGTCCGTCAACAGAAGCAACACCCTCTGTCCAAACTGAAACCTTATCTGTATTGTTGTCTACCCATTCTCTTGCAACTTCTTCAGGCTCTCCGCCTTCATTGATCTGGACCATGACGTTTTCCATGTCAGCGCCATCCCAGTAAAAGTTATCTAGAACCTGATATGCTTCAGGCATGTCAGCTTCCAGTCCAAGTCTGGCGATGGTGTTGATGTTTTCTGCTTCTCCGAAGGATCCCTTGGAATCTTCCAGATACTTCAGGTCGTACTGTGAGAACATCCAGTGAGGATTCCAGCCAGTAACAATGATTGGTTCTTCATTTTCAATGGCATCAGAAAGTGCCTGAGTCATAGCGGCTCCTGAACTTGTCTGTACCGTGTAGTCAAGACCATAGTCTTCCACAGCCTGTTCTGCTGCAGCTACAACACCAGCACCGGCATCGATACCTGTGATGGTGTAGTCCAGCTGTTCATGAATGGAAGCTGCTTCTGAAGATGGATCATCTTCCTTAGCCCCTGTGCTTGAGCATCCAGCCACAAATATAGCCATGGTTGCTACTGATGCGATGACCAGTTTCTTGTACTTTTTGTTAAACATAAATTGTATTCCTCCTTGTGTATATGAAAACCTGTTTTAGAAACAGGTTGCGACTAAACTAGTGCTTCTTGCGGTTCATGACCTGAATCAGACGATCCAGAATGATGGCAAGAATGACAATGGCAAGACCGGAAGCGAATCCCTTCCCTGCCTGATTTCTTCCGATTGCTCTATAAACTTCTGTACCGAGACCTTCTGCTCCGATCATCGAAGCGATGACCACCATGGAGAGAGCCAGCATGATTGTCTGGTTGATGCCCTGCATAATGGTATTCTTGGCCAGCGGAATCTGAACTTTGAACAGTTTCTGAGCACCTGTTGATCCAAAAGCATCTGCTGCTTCAATGAGTTCTTTGGATACTTCGCGTATGCCCAGATTGGTCAATCTGACCACTGGTGGCATTGCAAAGATCACTGAGGCAATGATGCCTGGAACCATACCGATACCGAAAAAGGAGACTGCCGGAATAAGATAAACAAATGCCGGCATGGTCTGCATAAAGTCCAGAATTGGCTTAGTGATACTTTCTACTGTACTATTTTTCGCCATCCAGATTCCTACAGGAATCCCGATGACAATTGCAACCATACTGGATGCAAGAATCAGAGAAAGAGTCATCATAGTACCTTCCCAGAAATTCAGGTTCCATATGAGAAGTAGTCCGAACAGGATGAAGACTGGAAGTCCCCATACCTTCTTTGTTAAGAAGATTGTTCCTCCAACCAGAATCAGTATCAGGACCCATGGAGGTAGAAATAGCAGTGTATCACTGATGGCTCCTACAAAAGTATACAGATAGTCACTGATCGGTTCATAAACCCATTGGGCATTCTTTCTCAGGTAGCTTACCATGGTGTCGGTCCATTCCACTAAAGGAATTTGTGGTATGTTATTCATGCGATTTCACCTCATTTCTGGATAATGCGGCCAGAACCGCGCCTCTTACGATAATA
>DATIRH010000333.1:0-18541 GCA_035469845.1 Proteiniclasticum sp.
CAATATTCTTTTCCCCCTTCTACTTTCTACTTTCTACTTTCTACTTTCTCGCACAATTCGACGCTTCCCCAGTTAGAATTTCCAGTCCATGTTCCAGCTCAGTGATAATGAATTCCAGACTCTCCCTTACGGCTTTCGGACTTCCCGGCAGATTGACAATAAGTGTCTTGTTGCGGATCCCCGAGGTAGCCCTGCTGAGCATGGCTCTTTTTGTGAACTTCATACTATATGCGCGGATTGCCTCGGTAATTCCAGGCACAATTCTCTCCGTGACGTCGATGGTCGCTTCTGGCATGCAGTCTCTGGCAGAAAAACCCGTCCCACCGGTGGTCAGAATCAGGTCCGCCACCTCTTCATCGGCGATGTGACGCATCTCTTCACTCAGCCTGCCCTGATCATCAGGAAGCAGGACCCTATGAACGACCTCATATCCATTGGCTTCTACAATTTCTTTAATCACCGGTCCGCTGAGGTCTTCCCTCTCTCCCCTATATCCTGAATCACTGGCGGTAATAATTGCTACTCTCATCATCTTCTCTCCTATCCTCCAATCTGTGACATCGTATGGTTTTCTTCCTGATCAATGTTATCGCTCAAGAACAAGTGTCCTACAGGTTTCTCTTCTATGGCCTGGATGATGGCCTCTTTGATTTCTTCATCCTTTGCGCCTAAGCGCAGAAGTTTTCTCAGATCTCTTCCAGTCTCATACTGAAGACAGCTTTTCAGATATCCTTCCGAGGTCAGCCGTATACGATTACATGAACTACAGAACTTATGGCTGATGGAACTGATAAATCCGATTTTTCCCTGAAATCCATCAATCGAATAATAATGCCCCGGTCCAAAACCAAGCTTTTCTTCAAAGGGTACCATTTTCCCGAATTTTTCTTCAAGAATCTTGATGATCTGGTTTTCACCTAGGAATTCATATTTCTTTCCCATTCCGATGGGCATCACTTCAATGTATCGGACATGAAGTTTGTTATCCTTGGCAAGTTCCGCGATATCCATCAGGTTCTGCCCGTTGAATCCTAATGGCAGGCAGTTGAGCTTCAGTGGAATTTCAGGATAGGTCAGTGCTTTTTGGATTCCTCTATACGCTTCTGAATACAGGTCCCTTCGAGTGATCTCCTCAAATTTTTTCGGATTCAAAGTATCCAGGCTGATATTGATTCCATCAATTCCAGCCGCTGCCAGCTCATCCATGACATCTGCAAGGAGCACTCCGTTTGTCGTCACCGTCACCTTCTCAATCCCATCGATGGCCTTGATCTTTCTTACCAGTTCCACAAAATCCTTTCTAACAAGAGGTTCTCCTCCTGTCAGCTTCACTTTCCTGATGCCGACATCGGCTAAAATTCTGCAGAGTCTTTCAATCTCTTCAAAACTCAGGAGCTCTTCATGGGTTGCCATCTTCATTCCTGTTTCCGGCATGCAATATACACATCTTAAATTACACCGATCTGTCACTGATATCCGGACATAGTCGATTTTTCTTCCCTGTGTATCAATCAAAATTAAATTCACCACTCTTTCCGCCTGTTTTTTTCACCAGATGAATCGCAGAAAGCACCATTCTCTTGTCTATGGCCTTGCACATGTCATAGATGGTAAGCAAGCTTACACTGACTCCTGTCATGGCTTCCATCTCCACACCTGTTTTCCCATCTGTCCTCACCGCGCAGTTGGCGGTGATCACGCATTTTTTCACATCCAGTTCGAAGTCCACGCTGCAGTTGCTGATCAGTATGGTATGGCACAGCGGAATAAGCTGCGCTGTCTGCTTTACGGCCATGATCCCTGCAATACGAGCCACACCCAGGACATCTCCTTTTTTCCCTTTCCCCCCTACAACAGCATCCATGATTTCCTGACTGACCTTGATCTGTCCAGTTGCTATGGCTACTCTGGGAGTTATGTATTTCTTCGAGATATCCACCATGATGGCATTCCCCTCTTGATCAAAATGTGTAAATTCCTTCTCCATTTTTTCTACCCCTTTGCTGATTCCTGATGAGCATTACAGGAATCGTTTTTTTGAAGTTCTATGCGATCAATGCTCCCGCTGATTCCATCATATTGCAGCATCTTACCAAACAGTGTTTCTTCCATTCCCAGAATGATTTTGATGCATTCGTTTGCCTGCAGTGTCCCAATGACCCCTGCTGTGGTTCCGATGATCGGACCCTGTCGTTTCATTTTCATATTTTCAAAGCCTATACATTCCAGGCAGGCTGATTCGCCTCCAATACTCATAATCCAGCCATAAAATCCCTGTACCCCAGCTTCCACCAGAGGAATATTTCTCCTCAGACACTCCCTTCCCAATAGCATTCGAGTTTCAAAGTTATCGACACAGTCAATGACGACATCTGCTGTATCGATGATCTTCCCCATATTCTCCTCGGTAAGTTTTTCATGAAACCCGACGATTTCAATCTCATCATTCATATCTAAAAGTCGCTCTTTTGCGCAGATCACCTTGGGTCTGCCCACATCCTTTATTCCATACAGAAACTGCCGATTCAGATTCGTCTCACTTACCTCATCGAAATCGATGATGACCAGTTTACCGATCCCGGCACAGGCAAGGTAAGTAAGTACCGGACTTCCTAGACCTCCACACCCGACAACTGCTACCATCGATTTGCCCAGTTTTTTCTGCCCCTCCTCTCCAATCTGCTCCATCATCCTCTGCCTTTCATATCGCATATCAGCCCCCTCCGACTGGTGGGAAGATTGCTAAAACGTCACCTTCACTGATACTGTCGGTGAATTTTGAATGACGGCCATTGATCAGGTATATTGCAACCTCTTCGTGGGGGATATCCAGATAGTCCAGAACATCCCCTGCTTTCTTGTATTCCTTCGCATCCAGAAAAAGCACCTTGTCTCTACCCTCTCTGAAGGTAGCAAATAATCTTACCTCAATCATTTTTTTGATCCCTCCCAGTATTTCTGTTCAATATATCTTTAGAAAAAAAACATCCTGACAAACTCGCAGATCTCATCGGAGATCCACGAGCATGTCAGGATATATCAAAGGTAATTTCTATTTACTTATGGAAAAGATATTGTCCATCTTTTTCAATGAAATCTTTCTAAGCCAGACCGAGACGAACCAGAGTTTCCTCTGTCGGGAATGCATTCTCCCATCCACGAGCCTCATAGTATTCAGGCAAAGTGATACTTAACTTGCTTACCATGCCTTTGGATGGGCCGTCTGGAATAGGTTCCTCCGTAAGACGTTTTGGTAGCCTGTCGTCTTCAGATTTCATACCTGCTGCCTTGTTGAAAAGACGCTCAAGATTGTAGATTCTCTCTCCAGCAAGAAGCAGCTCTTCAGGTGTATATTCCGTCCCTGTACCTGCATTCATCAAATTCGCATAGTCAGGCGCACCCAAAGCAAAGGAGGAGAACAAACATAATCCCATAGAATCAATAACAGCAGTCAGGTCCTGATAAGTTTTGGTCCAACCTGCTTTTCCTTCTGTAGCAGTACGATCCAGGGCTACTGGCAATCCTAATATTTCAGGAGAAATCGTATATGCACGAACATGGCATCCACCACGGTTGCTTGTCGCATAACCAAGACCTATCCCCTGGATACCACGCGCATCATATGCAGGCATCTCCAATTTTTTAACAGTCATTGAAATTTCTGGATGGCCATAGTGTTCGCATAAACGATAGGATCCGTCTGCCATAAGTTTCGCCAATGGCAATTTCCCTTCTCCCATTCTCCTTGTCCATTCAATTACCGCTTCAGAACTGCCCCATGCCAATGGAATTCCATCGCACTCTTCTTCTTTGATATACCCTTTCTGATAAAGTTCCATAGCCGCAGCTATTGTACAAGGTGTAGATATCGCATCTAGACCATATTCATTACATAGATAATTCGCCATATTGATTGCACTGAGATCACTTATTCCGCAGTTGCTTCCATATGCCCATAATGGTTCATACTCAGGACCGCCGGTCTCCTTATCATTGATGCTGATGACACGGCCGCAACCAATCGGACATCGATGGCAATAGTAAGTCTTCTCGAGATATTTTTCCTTCAGGGTTTCACCTGAAATATCGTCTGCCTTTTCAAAATAGGATCCCTGCCAGTTATTTGTCGGGAACGATCCTACATTGTTGATGATGTTTACAAGAACCGCAGTTCCATATGTAGGAAGTCCAGCACTTGTTACGCCATTCTCTCTGATTTTCTTCAAGCATTCCGAATTAGCTTCCTTCAGTTTTGGCGTATCGAAGGATTCTTTTACATTCTTTACTGAGCTTGCAGAGATGGCTTTCAGATTCTTTGAGCCCATGACAGCTCCAACACCACTTCGACCTGCCGCACGATGCTTATCGTTGATGATAGCAGCCAATAACGACTGGTTCTCTCCTGCAGGTCCGATGTTAAGTACAGAACACTTTGGATGTATTTCTTTGAGCCTATCATCCACTGCCTCTGATAACATGCCTAAAAATGGCTCTGCGGAAAGTATTTCGATCTTTTCATCTTCTATGTTGATGTAAACCGGTTTGTCTGATTTTCCTTCAACAATTAGAGCATCCCATCCAGCATATTTAAGTTTTGCTCCCCATTTTCCACCAGAATTTGAGCTTGCGATCATGTTATTGAGTGGTGACTTTGTGACCACCATGTAGCGGCCTGCTGTTGGTGAATTCGTTCCTGTCATCGCACCTGTGACGTAAACAAGTTTGTTCTCTGCTGATAAGGCATCAACAGTTGCAATACCCTCATCATAAATGATCTTGCTTGCCAGGCCTCTTCCTCCGATGTATTTTTTTGCCATGTCAAGGTCAAGAGCCTCCGTCTTAATCTCTCCTGTGGAAAGATTGATTCTTGCGATTTTACCGTTGTAAGCTGTTTGCATGAATACCTACCTCCTTAAATTTGCGCACGCATTCCATGTAAGCGTGCATTGTTAAGCGCAATAACAATACCAGCAACAAGGAATCCTTTCCAAATACGGGAGGCATTAATTTAACGGTTAATACCCAATGGTCATATCCCCTTTGGATATGACTCGGATTCTATACATATTATATAATAAACTGAATATTACTACAACGATTAGTGTAGGAATTGCTTCATTTTTACCAATATGAAAACTATACTCTGAATATTTAACAAACTGATTGATTGTTGTTAACTTAAAATCTCTCAAATGGCGATCATACCTCTGAAAATACATATAATTTTTCTATCATCTGATTTACCATCAAAAAATAATATGAAAGTTTGCCCGATTTAGAATTTTCCATAAGCTATCTACTGAGAATTTAATACTTTGCTGATTTTATAGAATTCATTATTTATTTACAACCAGTGATGAAGCATTCGATATAATGAAAGCATTAAATACAATGAGGTAATCCCTATGGTAAAGGAAAAAAACCTGACACCAAATCATTCCGGATCACTGCCTCTCCACTGGAAAAGAAATACCATAATTTTTCTATCCAGTCAGGCGATTTCCCTTTTCGGCTCATCACTGGTTCAGTATGCTATTTTGTGGTATATTACCCTGACCACAAATTCCGGTATCATGCTGACCTTATCAACGTTATTCGGCTTTATGCCCCAACTCATCATATCGATTTTTGCTGGTGTTTGGGCTGACAGATATGACAGAAAAAAACTGATCATACTTTCAGACCTGGGGATCGCAACTTCAACGTTTATTCTGGCGATTATATTCTTGTCAGGATATAGAGGGATTGAAGCGCTTTTTGTCGTATCGTTCATCCGTTCTGTTGGTGCAGGTATTCAGACGCCTTCGGTTTCTGCAATGCTTCCTCAGATTGTTCCCAAGGAAAAACTCATGAAGGTGAACGGCATCAATTCCAGTGTCCAGTCCATAATGATGCTTCTTTCTCCTGCTCTGAGTGCGCTTCTCCTTACTTACTCGGATCTTCCCGTGATCTTTTTCATTGATGTCATAACAGCCATCCTAGCCATCATCTTGCTCATGATTTTAAGTGTCTCTCCACACAAGCAGGCCTTATCCAAAAAACAGGATACCTACTTATCGGATCTGAAAAACGGGATTAAGTATGCCAGTGGCAACCGATTCATTGCAGCACTGATTCTTGCCCAGCTTATCCTTAGTTTTCTCGTAGCCCCAATAGCCATGCTGACACCCCTTCTTGTGGCAAGAAGTTATGGAGAGGAATACTGGAGACTCACAATAAATGAAATATCATTTTTTGGGGGTACCATAGTGGGCGGTTTTCTCATCGTCATCTGGCAAGGATTCAAAAACAAAGTCAGAACATTCTCCACTTCGCTGACAGTCTTGGGTTTACTGACACTATTCATGGGTATGACGGACCAGTTTGCATTATATATTATAGCCATGACTTTCATCGGTCTGGTCATTCCCTATTTCAATGCACCCATAATTACTCTTCTCCAGGAAAATGTACCCGAAGACAAGCTGGGCAGAGTGTTCAGCCTGATCAATGCATCCTCAATGATGATCCCTTTAGGCATGCTGTTATACGGACCATTAGCAGAAGTGGTTTCAATCGAAAGCATTTTGGTGGTGACGGGTTTTCTCATGATGATCCAGTCATTGTTCATATTCAGAAATAAACGTCTTCTGGACTATCATGAACAGGATTTCGAATGACTATGAAAAACAGAACTGCTGCATTTATTGGCATCATTATTTACAGCTGATCAAGACCTACCTTTATCCAAAGACTTATTATCTGCTGAGTGTCCCTATATGCACATTCTTGGATATTGTTGTCTACAGTTATTTTCTTATTCTTCAGGAGGTTAGTTATGATTTATATTACAGGTGATGTTCATGGCGTGATAGACCGGTTTCAACCGGAAAATACGCCCATAATAAGTGAGTTAAAAGAAAAGGACTATTTTTTGGTTGCAGGTGACTTCGGATTTCTTTTCAGAATGGACAAAAAGGAAGAGGAAAAACTGGATTACCTGGAGAGTCTGCCCTTTACCATCCTGTTTATTGATGGGAATCATGAGAATTTCGATGCCTTATATAACTACCCCGTTGAAACGTGGCAAGGCGGAAAAGTTCACCGGATCCGAAGGAATATTCTTCATCTCATGAGAGGACAGATTTTCACCATCGAAAACAGAACCTTTTTCACCATGGGCGGAGGATACAGCATAGACAAGTTCTTACGAAAAGATAGGATTTCCTGGTGGAAAGAAGAGATCCCATCAGAAGAAGAATTTGAAGAAGCCAGAAGGAATCTGAAAAAACATGATTTCAAAGTGGATTACATCATTTCCCATGCTGCTCCAGAAAAAATCATGAATATGATATTCCCCAACCACGCTCCGGAGCTCAAGCTGAGTCTCTTTCTACAAGAAGTCATGGATACCACCTCCTATACCCACTGGTATTTCGGACATCTCCACCAGGAGAGGACTTTCCCCTATGATGTCACTCAGCTCTATGAGAACGGTCTTGTCCTTGAAACTGGAAAATAGAGTATCCTTAATAATATGAAAAGCTCAAGTATCATCGATAAACCCATGACGGTTTCACGATGATACTTGAGCTTAATTTTTTATTTAGGATTGCAGCGTTTCACCGCATCAATTCACTATTGTCAGTTGTTGATATGATCATTGGCTTCTTTTACCAGTTTCTCCATCAGTTCTTTTACAGTGACAATTTCATTGACTTTATAAGCATTGGATCCTGCAAAAATCAGCCCTTCTGACCCCTCAGCCGAATGTATGAGTGCATCTGATATGCAGTACGGCGTAGTTCTGGGATCACATGGAATAAGACAGTTATAGCATCTCTTCACTGGAATCTTTCCTTCATCCATTTTCTTTGTGAAGGAATTTTCTATGGCTCTTCCAGGCATGCCCACCGGACTGTTGACAAGTCTTATATCTTCAGCCTTTGCATTGATATACGCCATTTTAAAGTCCATGTCTGCATTACATTCTTCTGTTCCGACAAATCGGGTACCCATCTGCACCCCTGAAGCACCTAGCTTAAGAAAGCAAGCAATATCTTCTCCGTCAAAGATTCCCCCGGCCACGACCACCGGAATCTTGACACCATGCTTCTCCTCAAATGGTCTGATTTCTTCCAGTACTTCCTTGAGGATGTCTTTGAGATCCATATAACTTTCATTTTCCATGGCTTCTTTCTTGAACCCAAGGTGCCCCCCCGCAAGAGGACCTTCCACAATAAACAGATCCGCTGTGATTCCAAACTTCTTATCATAGACTTTGGAAATCAGTCTTGCTGCTTTTCCTGAAGAAACCACTGGTGCGATTTTAGTTTTTGTACCTTTCACCATCTGCGGAAGATCAAGAGGAAGTCCAGCACCTGTCACAATCAGGTCAATACCTTCCTCTATGGCTGTGATGATCAGTTCGTTATAAGTTGTCATTGCTGCCAGAAGATTGACCCCTATGATTCCTTCAGGCGCAATCTCTCTAGCTTTTCTTATTTCTTCTTTCAACGCTCTCTTATTGGCTTCAAGATTGTTTTTCACAAAGTCTTCTTCCCTGTATCCGATCTGAACACCAGAAATGATTCCAATACCGCCCTCTTTTGCTACAGCACCTGCCAGAGAAGACAGGGATATCCCTATCCCCATACCGCCCTGTATGATAGGCCATTTAGGAACCAGATTTCCGATGCGAAGATGATTTAATATATTCAAATTATTACCCTCCAAATTTTCAATACCTTCATTATACATAGGTATACTTTGATAATCAAAATATTAAGGGATAATTAAGAAACAGAAATGTTGAATGCTTCCATCATTGTATAAGCTATTGTACAAATCTTATCCTAAACGACCAGAACATGACCTTTTCCAATTTCATTAAAACTCTATAGTCGCCAGTCATCATGAAATATCAGAATCGTTTCATAGCTATTTACCTTGCATAAGAATTGGTTTGACGATAATGAAACGTAGCGTTACAATATCGTCAAACTCACTACTTGTTTCATTAATCATGCGCTCAAAAAATTTATTAATCATAATGGAGAGGAAATATGATGTACCCTTTATTGACGATTAAACTGAATAAACCTCAGCTACCTGATCATGTGATTACAAGAACGGAACTGCTGAAAGACAATAAAAGCGCGAACGTAGTAATCGTGTCTGCACAGGCGGGTTCAGGCAAATCGACGCTTGTTTCCGCATGGCTTTCAGAGCAGAATAAACCTTACTGCTGGTACTCCCTTGATGAATGGGACAACGATTTGACGCAATTCTTCACTTATCTTATCGCAGGAATCAATTCCTTAGACAATAAACCGTCTGCGAAGCTGGAGCAGATGCTGGATGCGTTTCAATCCATCGGGATTGAAGGATTCCTGAAAGGGCTCGTTCATCATCTGCATTCAATCGACAGTTCCTTTATATTGGTCTTTGACGATTATCAGACCATACAAAACAAACAGATTCATCAGGTACTGAGGACCATGATTGAACACATGCCGAAGTCGATGCAATTAGTATTGATAACCAGAGAGGATCCTCCCCTTCCACTATCAAGGCTACGAGCAAGCAATAGACTTTTGGAGATCAGGATAACAGATCTCAAATTTACAGAAGATGAGGTCAAGGCATTCTTTATGGATCAACTCGATCTGACACTCAAGGAAGAAGAACTCCAACTGGTTTATAAACGTACGGAGGGTTGGATTGCTGGATTGCAGCTGACGGCGTTATCCATGAGGGGTCTTGAAGATAAGAGTAGTTTTATAGAGGCATTTACAGGCAGTCATTTCTACGTTATGGACTATCTGATCGAAGAAGTGCTTGAGAATCAGACTCCTGAAATTAAGGAATTTCTGCTTAAAACCGCTGTACTTGAATTTTTCTCGGGTGCGCTTTGTGATGCTGTTGTTCCCCTTGAACCTGGGAATGGCCGAGAAATCATAAACAGACTTGTTAAGTCCAATATCTTTATTATTCCTTTGGAATCGTCCCTTGAGTGGTATCGCTACCATCATCTCTTTCGAGATCTTCTGAGGCAAAAACTTGAGAGGCAGCCTAAAGAGGATATTGAAATGCTGCATCATCGTGCTGGGTGCTGGTTCAAAACCGCGGGGCGTGAACAAGAAGCCATCCTTCACTTTCTGAAAGCGGAAGCTTTCGAAGAAGCTGCCGCTTTGATCGAATGCAATTGGGATTCAATGGACATGCAACTCCAGTCAGCATCCTGGCTTGAGTTGACAAAACGACTCCCTGCTTCGATCATAGAGAGAAGCCCTGTACTCACCATGGGGTATGGCTGGGCACTTCTTGATATGGGAGAGATTGAAAGCAGTGAAGTCTGGCTCGACAAGGCACAGTCCATGTATGACCAGTGCCAGTCACTAGAAATCCGAAAAAACTTTCTGATATGTGATATGGTTCAGTTTGAGCTATTACCGGCGACGATTTCCTCAGCGCGAGGATATATTGCCGCTGCAACAGGAGATATGGAAGGTGTTTTCAAGCATACTCGAGATGCACTAGCACAGATCCCGGGAGATCAGGTTCAGAAGCGCAGTATGGTTACTATGCTACTTGCCATCGCCCACTGGGGCACAGGTGAATTGACTATGGCTGAAACGTATATTGAGAATGCTATAGAAGACGCAAGCCATGCAGAGAGTCCACTTACCTACTACTCCTTTTATATGGTGCTTGGTGAATTATTTATACAACAAGGGCATCTTGACAAAGCTTACGCTTTATTTGAACAGACCATAGCACGTCTGGATAAGGAGAATAAGGTTCCAGTTCTGCGGGCAAGCCTCTATTTAGGCCTGGCCAAAGTCGCCTTTTTACGTGGTGATAACCATCAGGCGTACGCATTTCTTGAAGAGAGCAAGGGTTATGGCCAGAAGTATTCATTGATGGACTGGAAATACAAATATTATCTGATCCTTTCGAGGGTGTACTGTAGTGAAGGGTTCATCGATCTGGCAAGAGATTGTCTCCTAGAAAGTAGAACGCATTATTTTATGAGTCCGATTCCAGATGACATGTCCTTCGAAGAAATGGATATCACAATTGATCAGGCAGAGAAACTTCAGAGTTCAGACTCAATATCAGAAGATAGCAGCATCAATAAGACATTTTTACAGGAGCATGTGAATCGCTCCCTTTCAGAGCCACTTACTGTAAGAGAACTTGAAGTATTGACATTGATTGCCTCGGGTTTGTCGAACAGTGAAATCTGCAGCACGCTATTCTTAGCACTGAGTACGGTAAAGGGTTATAATCAGACAATCTACGGAAAACTTCAGGTAAAACGCCGAACAGAGGCTGTCATCAAAGCAAAAGCACTTGGTCTGGTATAAATAGGTCCTACTCATGCATGTATCGATACCTACTTTCGTGCGTATCATTACATACTTTAGTAGGTATAAGAACCTCCTCAATTTTAGTATGCTTATCGCAGATAAGTCACTAAAACGAGGAGGTTCTATTAATATGAAAATACTAAACACAATTCGATCCAATCAGAATGATCCGGTGTCCATACTCTTGTCGAAGATATGGGTGTTTCTTTCACTCAACTACATTCTTTGCGATCTCTTGAGCAACATGGAGAAGTCTGTGTTACGAATGCTACTCGAAGGGAATGTCGGTGGTGTGCCTATGACAGAAGGAATGCTGCTCTTCGCTGCCGTCTCCCTTGAAATCCCTTTTCTGATGATACTTCTGTCCACGATATTACCGTATAAAACCAACCGGATAATCAATGTAGCTGCTGCCATTCTTATGATCGTATACCAATTGGGATCATTTTTCTTTGGATCCGATGTAACGCTACATTATACCTTTTTTTCAGCCGTTGAAATACTGGCAAACTCGGCGATATTCATCCTTGCGCTCAAGTGGAAGCAGTCGGTAAAGGGGGAAAAGGAGGAAAAGTATGCTGTATGAGATCGTCATTTCAGGGTACATTCAAGACACACGATTTGAAGGCTTCACAATTATCAGACAACCCGACATTACCACTAAGCTTCGTGGGAACCTGGCTGATCAATCGGCTTTGTATGGGATCCTCCGAGTCATAAATGATTTGGGTCTTGAACTGATTTCGGTCAATCGTGTAAAAGAGAAATAAAAACCGATAATTATGAAATTTAAGTTTTGAAGGAGAAATAAAAAATGGGTACTAACAAAAAAACAGCTCGTCTGGCAGGTCTGATATGGCTACTGATGTTTGTATTTGGTCCGATTGCACAGATTATCCGTTCCAGGCTATTCGTAACAGGCGATATGGCTGCAACTGCTCAAAATATCATGTCAAATGAGCTTCTCTTTAGACTGGGATTTGTCAGCGATCTTATAATGATGGTGCTCCTGCTGCTGTTGCCATTGGTTTTATACAAGCTTTTTCACAGTGTCAACAAAAACCTCTCCATCTTGATGGTTGTATTTGTCATGGTCAGTGTCCCCATCAACATGCTCAATCTGCTTAATGAATTTGCAGCCGTTCATTTATTGAGCGGGGCAGAGTACTTAAACGTTATTGGACCCGATCAGCTCACCGCAAATGCCATGCTTTCCTATGACTTGTATTTACATGGCTATGAAATCGCAAATGTATTTTTCGCACTGTGGCTTATTCCACTGGGACTTTTGGTCTACAAATCTGATTTTCTGCCAAAAATCTTAGGTATCCTGCTGGTGCTAGGTGGCTGCGGTTTATTGCTTGAAGTATTCATATACTTTTTACTGCCTGGGAACGAAACAATAACCACAATTCTTCTGATTCCTCAAACAATCTCTGAGTTTGTATTTCTCATGTGGATATTAGTGAAGGGCATCAATGTATCCAAAGTAAAGGTCGCACCTCGACTGATCAGCTGACTGGTATACTCAGTCGATACCTTAACAAAAGCACCTGAAATAACATACGCCAGGGGCTTACCCTTGGCGTATGTTATCCTCTGATTTGATTTTATGAATAAACCCATGAAAATTTCTATTATAGAACCAAAAAAAGAAAATATAGTTACCAGTAAATCCAGCTCCAAATAATTGTAATCCTATTTTGAAAATAAAACTTTAGTATGGCGATACAAACATAGGTAATGCAGGTGGATAGTAGGTGAAGTATCCAGACATAAAGCCTAAAGCCAGAACAATAAAAACTCCTGGAATGAAATAGATCCATCTGGGCTTTGCAACCCTATAGACATGCATGGCCAGTAGCTGGCCCACGAATACACCTATCATGGAGGAATAATTAACCCAACTCGCTTCTATACCAAAGGCTCCTGACCAGGTATAGTACCACAGCACAATAAACATCATACTCGAGATCATACTGATGGCCATCGACTGAAACCAGCGTATTCCTGACAGGTTTTTCCGATTTCTGAAAATGATGTATCCTATACACCACCATAGCAATGTAGGCCAGTAAATCATCTTCAGGTGTTCCCAAATACTTTCATTGACCGGTGCAACAAGACTGACAAGAAAATTCTCACCCGACCATTCATATGCAAAATGAAGCGGTCCAGCAATCATTACAATCACCAAACACCCGATGGAATGATAAATACGAACAAACCCCACTGTAAGTTCTGTCTTTTCTCTATCAATCTGTGCACGCATATACTTTCCCCCTCCATGCGTCTATAAGGTAATGATAAATAATAGATATAGACTAATTTTCTCAAATATATTATTTTTTTAATAACAATTTTCGGACTTCATACGATCAGATTCTTCATCAGTAGAAATGATGAAATCATTTCAAGTAAAGCAATTCCATGAAAGGAGAGAAGCACTCCAGTCTATTGCAATCGCTAAAAAGAGTACCCTGTCTCATCGATGGATGAGATAGAGTACTCTTAAATGACTTAAGATCTATGCGATTTTCTTCTTCAATGCTGTAAGCATAATTCCACCGACAGCTGACCCTATAACAATGGCTAGAATATACATTGGAAGATTTCCAACTGCATTAGGAATCGGCAGTACGAATAATCCGCCATGAGGCACCGCAAGTGTCGCTCCAAACAGCATTGACAGGGCTCCAGCTATCGCTGAACCTACCATCATGGATGGAATAACTCTGAGTGGATCCGCTGCTGCGAAAGGAATCGCTCCTTCTGTGATAAAGGAAGCACCCAGTGCCCAGTTTGCTTTTCCAGCTTCTCTTTCTTCTACTGTATACTTGTTTTTCGCAAGTACTGTGGATAGAGCTATCGCCAGTGGTGGAACCATACCAGCCGCCATAACCGCAGCCATGACACCTGAAGGTTCTCCTTGTCCGATGGTAGCTGCACCGAATGCGTATGCCGCTTTGTTGATTGGACCACCCATGTCAGCCGCCATCATAACTCCTAGTATTCCACCAAGAAGCACTGCATTTGTACCGCTCATACCGTCAAGCCAGGCAAGCATTGCGTCATTTATCAACTTGACCGGACCACCTAAAACAAAAATCATAATAAGGCCTACGATTAGTGATGACAAAACAGGCAAAATCAGAACAGGCATAAGACCTTCGAAGGATCTAGGCAGTCTGATCACTTTTCTGATCAGATTGATGGTATATCCTGCCAGAAAACCAGCAAGGAGTCCGCCTAGAAAACCGGTTCCCAGTGAATTGGCAATTATCCCGCCAACCATACCAGGTACGATACCAGGTCTGTCTGCTATGGAGTATGCAATATATCCTGCAAGGATTGGTACCATGAGTCCAAAGGCAGCTTTACCAATGGTCATAAGCGCTGCGGCAAGTGTTCCTTCCTCATCTGCAGCATTGATTCCGAAAGCGAATGAGAATGCTATGAGCAGCCCACCTGCAACAACAAATGGAATCATGAAGGATACACCGGTCATAAGATGT
The DNA here is from genome assembly GCA_035469845.1 of Proteiniclasticum sp. Taxonomy (GTDB): domain Bacteria; phylum Bacillota; class Clostridia; order Clostridiales; family Clostridiaceae; genus Proteiniclasticum. Next base: position 14,870 of record DATIRH010000333.1, read on the forward strand.
TTGTAGATTCCGCTCTTGGATTTCCCGCCGTTGCCATTCTTCTCTTCACTGTAATCCTTTTTCACACCAGAAGACTTGGCTTCAAGGGCTCTTGTGATCAGTCCTTTTGCATCTTTGATCGCATCTTTTACCGATGCTTCTACCATTGGGATTCCCTGGAATCTTGACTTGTCGACATTGGTATCGATGGCTAGAATGACTGCATCTGCAGATTTCAGATCAGCTTCTGTGATGACATTTTCTGCACCTACAGAACCTTGGGTTTCTACTTTGATTTCATGTCCCATTTCCTTTGCGGCTATCTGAAGTGCTTCAGCAGCCATATAGGTATGAGCAATGCCAGTGGGACAAGATGTTACAGCAATAATTTTCATTTAATTAGCTCCTTTATTGTTTATTTTGATGACTTACTTAAATGCATTTATAAACTCTTCAAATGTCTGGCATGTCATTAACTGATCTCTCATCTCTTTGTGCATGAGATTTCTGGATATTTCACTTAATGCACGCAGATGCAGATCGCTGGATTCCATTGGCACTGCAATCAGAAAGAACAGATGCGCTGGAAGATCATCCATACTCTCATAATCAATTCCTGCATCGCTTCTTCCAAAAACAATAGATGCTTCGTTGACCGCATCACTTTTGCCATGGGGTATCGCGATTCCCATACCGATACCGGTTGAAAATTCTTCTTCTCTGTGAAGAACCGCTTTTCTGAATTCATCCTTATCATTAATCTTTCCATCTGCAAACAGGATATCGATGAGCTCATCAATCACCTCTTTTTTGGTCTGTGATTTTAAGTCGAATGTGACTCTTTCTCTTGAAAACATTTCTTTTGTTGTCATTTCTTTTCCTCCTCAATTTTTTCTCTTGCAATGGTCAGGTATTTCTCCATTTCTTCTCTCGTGCATGCTTCTGTTCCTTCTGTCGTAACAGCGGCTGCTCCTGTGGCCTGGGCTATTACCAGTGTTTCATAATCATCAAGCTTTCGTTCATCTGCGTAAACCAGTGCGGCAACCATGGAATCTCCTGCACCTACTGTGCTTTTAACTTCAACTTTTATTCCACGTCCAATGTGAACGGTGTTCTCTGTGACAAAAATGCTTCCCTTTTCACCCCTTGAAACCAGCACTTTATGAATTCCTTTTTTCACAAATGCTTTTGCTTCTTCAATGATTTCCTCTTCCGATAAGACCTCTTTTCCGAGAAAAGCTCCAAGCTCCTTCTCATTGGGTTTGATCATGTAAGGAATCTCATTCAGCGCATGCGATAGAGCTTCTCCATCTGCATCAACGACCACCTTGGCGCCTTTTTCTTTCGCTTTCCTGGTCAATGTTCCATAAATATCGGAAGGAATGTTTTGAGGTATACCTCCTGAAAGGACCACTAGATCCCCTTCATGCAATGCTTCGTTAAATACACGAAGGAACTGTTCCAGTTCACTGCTGCTGATTATAGGTCCAGGTTCATTAATATCCGTATTTGTATTATTTTTTCTATCTACAAGTTTAATATTGGTTCTCGTATTGCCCTCAACTGAGGTGAACCGATCTTCAATCTCCAGTTTTTTGAGTTCTTTATGGAATAGATCTTCTAAAATACCCCCTAGAAACCCTGTCGCCATGGAGTCTGTTCCGAGAGCTTTCAGTACTTTTGAGACATTGATCCCTTTTCCTCCCACATCATTTCTGACGGAGTCTGCACGATTCACTTCTCCAATCTCTATTCCATCTAGTATCATGGTTTTATCCATGGCAGGATTTAGTGTTACTGTGATAATCATCTACACGCCTCCTTTATCTTACAATTTCAATTTCATTCATCTTCTCGATGGCCATCACTTCCTCATTCATCTCACCAGCTATAATTATTCCAGTGATGTTCAGCACAGGTGTGATTACTGCAAAGCTCACTTTACCGAATTTGGAAGTATCCGAAACCACATATACTTTATGTGAGGATGAAATCATGGACCGCTTTGTCATCGCTTCCACATGATTTGGCGTAGTCGCACCATCTTTCAGGGTTATACCATTTGATCCTATAAATGCGATATCCGCTCTGAAATTTCTGAGCATAGTCTCTGTCAGATAACCGACCATTGCTCTAGTATTTCCACGCAGTGTTCCACCAGTCATAATCAGTTCAATATTATCCACATCGCTGAGTTCTTCTGCTATATCCAGAGAGTTTGTAATCACTGTGATCTTTTTGTTCCTGATTCTTTTTGCTATTTCAAGAGTTGTGGTTCCAGTATCCAGAATGACGCTGTATCCGTCTTCCACCATTTCTGCCGCCAGTTCTCCTATTCTCTCTTTTTCAGTGGAAAACTCTTCTTTCTTCTCCTTGAAACTAGGCTCAAACCCTCTTTTCGTGACACTGACTGCTCCTCCATGGGTTCTCTTCAAAATCTGATGTTCTTCCAGTTCCTGCAGATCTCTTCTAATCGTGGATTCCGATACTTCAAAATGCTCTGCCAGTTCTACTACCTTCAGACTTGAACTCTCTTCCATCATTTCAGCTATTTTTCTTTGTCTTTCTTCTGCAAACATAATCAATCATTCCTTTATATAAATTTTGCTCGTTTATAACTTTTCTTGAACGATTATGCTCATTAACTGAATTATATATGCACGTTTATGAGAAGTCAATACGTTTACATAAAATAATTCAGTTATTTCAATCATGAATGAGCATAATAGTTCATGTATTATCTAAATCATATCATTTCTGAGTGTTTTCTGCATGAAAATGCTCAGTAGTATTGAGCCCCTTCATGAACTTCATTAAGAAGTCTCAGAATTGTAACCCCCCTTACTATGAAACGGAGTAAGATGAAATAAATAAACTTGATCTAGGAGGATTACTATGAAAAAGATAAAACTGATACCTCCATTCACTATACTTCTTTCGACCATGATGATCATCTCATTCACAGGATGCAGCCAGAAAGCAACCGCTGAAGGCGATGATCTGATGAAAGACATCAGACCTGAGACGGTGGAAAAGATAGACACTTATATTGTAGAAGACAATATTGCTGCTATAAATTTTTCACTGAACCTTTTCAAAAATAATCTCTCTTCTGAGAATACCCTGATTTCTCCTGTGTCAGTATTATCCGCTTTGGGCATGACATCCAACGGCGCACGAGAAGAAACGCTTTCACAGATGGAGGAAGTCTTCGGACTGAAAAGAGAAAAGATCAATCAGCTCCTTGATCTCTACATCAGAAACCTGCCTGATGGGGACAAACTGAAAGTCAGCATGGCAAACTCCATCTGGTTCAGAGAAGGTGGAAGCATTGATGTGAATAAGGACTTTCTACAGACCAATTCAAATTACTATAATGCCGGAATTTACAGATCCCCCTTTGATGAAGCCACATTAAAGGATATCAATGATTGGGTCAGCAAGGAAACCGACGGAATGATCGAAGACATTCTGGACAAGATTCCAGAGGACGCCATGATGTATCTCATCAACGCCCTCTCCTTCGATGCCGAATGGGAAACCATCTACTTTGATTATCAGATCAGGAAGGATTTTTTCACAGCCGATGACGGAACCATTCAAAGAGTTGATATGATGGTTTCAGGAGAAGATCAGTACATCGAAGATGATGGGGCAGAAGGGTTCATGAAGAATTATGCCGGTGGCAAATAC
>DATIRH010000334.1:0-1629 GCA_035469845.1 Proteiniclasticum sp.
CGTAAAAAGCCATGACACGAGATTTTTCTCTGTCATGGCTTTAAATTTCACTATTACTCTCCTAGACAATTTTCTCCTTGTGTTCTGATGACTTCTTTATAGAACGCAAAGGAATCTTTCTTTATTCTTGGTAAGTCTTCCTCTTCGAAATCGATGTAAACAAACCCATATCTCTTCTGATAACCGTTCAGCCAGCTTAACAGATCTGTAAAAGACCAGGAGCAATAACCCAAGAGATCCACCCCTTCTTCTATGGCTTCATGACAGGCTATGATATGAGACTTCAGGTAATCTGTGCGATAACCATCATGAATCTTGTCATTTTCAAGCTCATCAAAAGCGCCTATCCCATTTTCCGAAATAAAGATGGTTTTTTTGTATCTTTCAGTAATTTCCATCAGGGCAACTTTCAATCCCTTCGGATCTATAGCCCAGTCCCAATCTGTATATTCTAGATTCGGATTGAAGACCTGCCTGTAGAGACCTGGAACACCTGACTCTTTAAAGTTACCCTTCTCACCGGATACATTGAAATCGCCATGTTCCACTCCATCTACGGGATTATGCGCTAATGTCGCACTCTGATAATAATTGATTCCGATGAAGTCAGAAAGCTCTGCGGCTTCTTTCAGAACCGCTTCATCCTCTTTCGTCACTTCAGGCGCAATTCCTCTACGTTTAAATTCTTCATAACCCCACTTCGGATATTCTCCTTTGTGAAAGATATCCATAATCCACCAGCAGGTGGTTTCATAATATCTCCTGCAGGCTTCCAGATCTTTTTCACTGCCAGATGCGGGATATCCTGGAGTATAAGCAATGGATGAACCGATTATCCCTTCATAGTTCCCATCTTTAAACGCTTTTACGACATGTGCATGCACTAGTGCCGTATGATGATAGGTTTCAAGGTAGAGCTTCATATCTTTTTTACCAGGAGGATGCAGTGCCAATAAATATCCTAGCAGCGTGAAGATGTTCGGTTCATTAAGCACGATCCAGTACTTCACTTTCTTCCCGAATGCTTCAAAAAGAATTTTTGCATAGTTTGTAAAATCCTCTATAATCTTTCTAGATTCCCAGCCACCATATTCATCCTGAAGTCTCTGTGGAAGGTCCCAATGGTATATCGTAAGAACGGGTTCAATATCATTTTCAATAAGCTCATCAATGAGCTTATGATAAAAATCCAGCCCTCTTTTTTCAATTCTTCCTCTTCCCTCTGGAAGAATTCTTGTCCACGAAACAGAAAACCGATAAGCTTTGAGTCCCATCTCCTTCATAAGCCCGATATCTTCTTTAAACCTGTGATAGTGATCAGTTGCAACATCACCATTGGTTCCTTTGTAGGTCTTCCCTTCTAGCTTTACCCATGTATCCCATATGGATAAACCTTTTCCATCTTCTTTGTATGCACCTTCCACCTGATATGCCGCGGATGCACTCCCGAAAAGAAATTTCTCTGGAAATCTATTTGACATATTCCACCATATAGAACAATGCTTGTCCCAGTTCCGATTTTTTTATAATTGCTTTTGCGACAGAAGCGGCTCTTTCTGACTCTTCACTGACATCAGAAAATATTTTCATATTCTCCTGTTTTATAACATGATATTCGATTTCCTCACT
>DATIRH010000335.1:0-1986 GCA_035469845.1 Proteiniclasticum sp.
GCTGAATTTACAACAGATTCAATACTGCCGATTTATTCGATCAATCCTGTGAACATTAAATTCTATTCCTCCTTTTTGATATAGGCTTCCAGCATGATGTCATCACCAAAGAGATGATATGCTTCAAACCTGAGGCTGATGGCCTCCTCCATAGTTCCTTTTCCGTATCCGCCTACTGGGGTCTTTGCGGCATTTCCACCGATGATCTTAGGCGATATGAATGAATACACCTTATCAACGATTTCTTCCTCCAAAGCTGAATAATTCAGCTCGCTCCCGCCTTCCAGCAAGATACTGTCGATCTTTCTTCTGCCAAGTACCATCATCAGAAGTTTCAGATCAACTCTTCCGTTTTTGGAAGGCACAACAAGAATCTCAGCACCTCTTTCTTCAAGCTTTCCCAGTTTTTCCGAATCGGCTGCTTCAGTCACTGCGATGAGTGTCTTTGCATCAGATTTCAGATTCAGAACCTTTGCTTTCAAAGGAATCCTTGCGCTGCTGTCCACAATGATTCTTACAGGATCACTGCCGGATCCGCATCTGCGTCTGGTGGTCAAGGAAGGATCATCCGCCAGTACTGTGCCTATACCCACCATAATTCCAGAAACCTTATGTCTCAGTTCATGCACATAGTCACGGGAAAGTTCTCCAGTGATCCATTTTGAGGCATTTGTCCGTGTAGCGATCTTTCCATCCAGCGTCATGGCTGTTTTCATCATGACAAAGGGATAACCTGTTGTGATGTATTTAAGAAATATCTCATTCAGTTTTCTGCCTTCTTCTTCAAGAACCCCTTCTATAACTTCGATTCCTGCCTCTTTGAGGATTTCGATTCCTTTCCCTGCCACCAGAGGATTAGGATCTCTAAGCCCGATGATCACTTTTCTGATTCCCTTTTCCACGATGGCATTGGCACAGGGCGGGGTTTTTCCCTGATGAGCGCAAGGCTCCAGCGTTACATACATGGTTGCATCTCTGACATCTTCAGTCGCATTCCTGAAAGCGTTGATCTCCGCATGATGTCCACCGTATCTTTCATGATATCCCTCACCGATTATTCTATTCTCTTTGACAATCACTGCCCCTACCAGAGGATTGGGACTAGTGAATCCAGTTCCTTTCTTAGCAAGCTCCAGTGCTCTTCTCATGTAGCTGATTTCCATGACATCCCTCCAAACAGTTCTTTTATAAATAAAAAGCACCCTGAGAATTCAATCTCAGGGTGCGGCAATTACAGAAAAAATCATGATCATGAACGACGGCTAAAAAACCGCTGCAATCAACATCAAGATAATATCTATAGATCTTCTTCCATCCAGACTTTACTGTCGGCCTCGGAGTTTCACCGAATCAACCTTACGGTTCGCGGGCTATACCGCCGGTAGGGAATTACACCCTGCCCTGAAGATTTATTCATTCAATTTTACATGACAACTTTATCACAGAGTCATAGTACCGTCAAGAATAAAATTTGATAGTCAAAATTTATTTTCCCGGAAAACTGCTGATACTGGTCAGTTATTGTCACAATTTTAATTTTACATATTCATTTTAAAAGGTCCTATATCGCATTCTGAGGATGAACTTCATTCCGATTTCTGATTCGATGTCTTTCTATGATTTTCGAGCTGAGTTTCATGTCAAAATGAAAACTCCCTCATTAGCAATCCACCAGTATAATTGAACTGAATGAACTTATGAGGGAGTAATAAAAATGAGATCTACATTACGCTTTTTCCAGCAGCATCATCAGGAGTTCGTTCTTCTAGTAACCTTCTCCATATGACCCTTATGACCGTTATATTTCCAGGTTCTTATTCTAAGTGTATTGGTACAAGATACTCAATAATAATAGGGGTTATAATTGTACTGGTTTTGTAAATCTACCTCTTGTACGAATACATTTTCTCTTTATAAGTCATCCTTTAAACCACAGTCTATCTACCTTTATCAGCTGATAATGAAATCTCATCAATATATTATATT
>DATIRH010000336.1:0-13250 GCA_035469845.1 Proteiniclasticum sp.
ATCACCTTTTTTGCACCGGATATGAGATCCATGGCACCACCCATTCCTGGAACCATTTTTCCTGGAATCATGTAGTTTGCGATACTTCCTTTTTCATCCACCTGAAGTGCGCCTAGAACAGTAAGGTCCACATGGCCACCTCTGATGATTCCGAAGGAGAGAGAACTGTCAAAGAAAGCCCCGCCAGGAAGAATTGTGACGGGCATTCCGCCTGCATTGGCGATATAGGGATCAAATTCTTCTTCTGTTGGCGTTGGTCCAAGCCCGACAAATCCGTTTTCAGACTGAAAAACGATGTTCTTTCCTTCTGGAAGAAAATTGGCTACCAGGGTGGGTAGTCCGATGCCTAAATTGACCACATCGTTATCCTTCAGTTCTTTCGCCACTCTTTTTGCGATATAGTTCTGAATTTCTCTTTTATCCATCATGATTCTTGTCCTCCATCTACTATATAATCAATGAAAATACCTGGAGTATGCACATGGTCTGGATGAAGTTCACCGACTTCAACTAACTCTCCGGCTTCTACGATGGTAAGATCGGCTGCTGTAGCCATCATTTCATTAAAGTTTCTTGTAGCGCCATGGAAACTCATGTTGCCGAAATGATCGACTCTATTAGCGAAGACTATGGCAACATCTGCTTTTAATGGTTTTTCAAGCAAAAACTCTTCTCCGTCCACAATCACTTTCTGTTTTCCCTTTTCCACTTCTGTTCCGAGCCCTGTTTTAGTAAGGACACCGCCTAAACCGAAACCGGCACATCTGATCTGCTCAATAAGGGTTCCCTGAGGAGTCAGGACAACTTCAGTTTCTCCGGCGAGCATCTGCCTTCCTGTTTCCTTATTGGTTCCGATATGCGAGGCGATGATCTTTTTAAACTGCTTATTCACCACAAGCTTTCCTGGACCTTTGTCAATAAAGCCAGAATCATTGCAGATCAGCGTAAGATCCTTGGCGCCTGATGCGCAGAGCGCATCTATGATTTTTTCAGGACATCCTACTCCGAGGAATCCCCCGACCATGATGATGTCTCCATCTTTGATTTTTGCCGCAGCTTCCTTTATTGAGATTAACTTACTCATAATTACCTCCATAAGTTTATATTTAGATGGCGTTTATATTTATATATCAATTGCATTAGACCTTAAATAAGTATACGATTACACTTTGATTTTATTTCTTTAAATGGCTCTTGTCTACTTGCAAAACTTTATAATTTCTATAACTCAAAGTTATAGAAAGTGATATAATGAGGCAAAGAATGTCACTCAGGGAGGTTTTATGGATATCAATCAGCTGAAATATTTTATAGCCATTGTGGAAAATGACCTAAATCTGTCTGTTGCATCAAAAAAACTGCATATCAGTCAACCTGCACTCTCAAAATACATCATCAAGTTTGAAGAAGAAGAGCAGGTGAAACTCTTCGAGCGAAATCATGGACGACTCACGGGACTTACATCCGCTGGAGAGAACTTCTATGCAAATGCGCAGATTGTCATTGAAAAGCATGATAACCTGATGAAAGAATTCAGGGAACACGGCAGTCTGATTAAAGGCACAGTAAGGATTGGCATCCCTCCACTGATTTTGACCGTGCTATTTACTGAGGTTATGGCTGAGCTTATCAGGCTTAATGCAGGAATCAGGTTCATCATAGTGGAGAAAGGGGCCTTCGAACTTCGTAAAATGCTTCTTCTTGATGAGCTGGATATTGCGGTTCTACTTCATCCGACAAATCTCAACCAGCTTCTGTTCAAGGAAGAGATCATCAGAGAAGATGAACTTACAGCCTTTATGAGCAAAGAAAATCCTCTGGCTTCCAAAAGTTCCATAGAGTGGACAGATCTGAAAGGAAAGGATCTGGCAGTATTCAATGAAACGTTCATGATCCACCACCAGCTTATGAGAAAGTTTCAATCGCTGAAGATGGATCCTAAAATTTCGCTGTTGTCCGGATCCTGGGATTTCCTTCTTGAAGTCACAAGGACCTCAAGTTTTATCACCATACTTCCGGCACCTATAAAAGAACATTTTTCATTCAAAGACGTGACAGAGGTGCCATTCAAAAAGCCGATCTCATGGCAGGTGCTTCTGACCTATAAGCAGAAATCCCACTACACGAGAATCGAAGGATATACCATCGACTCAATAATAAAATATTTCAGAGAAAACAGGAAAATTTCAGCCCTTACAAATGAATAAGTGACGATAAGGACTGAATGACAAAAACTGCTGCCCATAGGAAGATTCCTATGGGCAGCAGTTTTTTCAATCTATTAAGCTCTCTTCTGACATTAACATCTCTTCCATTTTCGCCAGAAGATCCTGATACACTTCTTTGCGGTTGATTTCATTGAGCATCTCATGTCTTCCGCCATCATAAAGTTTCATGGTCACTTTTTTCACATCGGCATCAATCAGGTGGTTAAAAGTTTCGGTCACGCCTTTTCCACTCATGCCCACAGGATCCAAGCTACCGCTGAAAAGGTGGTATGGAACATCTTTTGGTACCTGGGATGCCCATTCCTCTGAGGTCACTTCTTTCATAATCTCAAGAAAGCCCTTAAATCCATTGGTGGTAAACACAAAATTGCATTTGGGATCCTTGTGATAGGCAGATACGACTTTCTTTTCTCTTGTCAGCCAGGAGAATTTATCCTGATCTTCCTCGAAGTTCTTATTGAATCCTTTGAAGAAAATGTTATTGAATAAGGTGCTGCGATGTTTTTCTCCTCTCACAGCTGAAATGGATTTAACAAGCGCTATACCTGGTACAACTCCTGCATTTACACCTCCAGTTCCGCTGATGAAGATCCCTGATAGGCTTCTACCGAATTTCATAAGATACTTTCTAAGGACAAATGAGCCCATGCTATGTCCCAGGATAAAATGGGGTAGATCTGGATAGCGTTCAGATAAAAGATCCGTCATGGTTCTCAGATCTTTGACCAGGGTCAAATCCGTTGCATCATCAGAAAAATAACCCAGGTTTTCCAGAGTGTTGATACTTCTGCCATGTCCTGCATGGTCATGGCCTGCTACGAGGACACCTTCTCTGGATAAATAATTTATAAATCCTTCATACCTTTCAATATACTCACACATGCCATGAGTGATCTGTAGAAGAAAACGAACGGGTTTCTTCGGCGTATAAACATAATAGCTGATATCATAAAGTCCATTGCTGCTTGGGAAGGTTTCAATGCTTTTGTTATAACTCAAGTTAATCACGCTCCAACTTACTTACTTCATTAATCCCATTATAGAGAAAGATAAGTAAAGAAAGCAAATGATTTAGAAGATTTCGTCATTTTATAGAAGATATTTGTGATGAATGTGTTAAAATCAGATTATGAATAGTAAGAATATATCATGGGGGGTAAGTATGAAGAAAATTGCAATCATTGCATCAGTCCTGACTTTATCGCTTGGATTGTTTGCATGTAATAAAGAAGTGGTACCTGAGGAAATAGAGGTACCGGTAGAAACGCCAGTGGAAGCCCCAGTGGAAACACCGGTAGAAGAACCCGAAGAGGAAGAACCCGTCATACTTTTAAAGCACCGGTATGATACACCTCAACCAGGATTATCGCCGCTTACAGGACTTCCCTATGAAGGGGATGGAAAAGTCATCATGGTCCAGATTGAAAATACAGTTGCTGCAAGACCTCATAGCGGACTTGCCGAGGCGGATCTGATCTACGAAATTGAAGTGGAAAGCACAATAACAAGGCTGACTGCATTTTTCAAGGGAAACTACCCGGAAAAAGTAGGGCCTGTGAGAAGTGCAAGAAAACAGCAGATGTTTTTATGGAGCGAATGGGATTATCTGTATGTGTTTTACGGAGGCTCTACTCCGCAAGGTCAGAACATCTATGAATGGATGAATGAACTAGACATCACTGCCAGAAGAGTCGACGGCATGAGAGATAATATAGGATTTTCCCGGTCAGCAGATAGAAAAGCTCCTCATAATGCGTACACGAATCTGAATAAGGTCCTGACTGAAGCTTATGATTTCGATCCGGTTGACCGAACACTTTACTTTGATGAGCAGGTAGTGAAGGACGGTCTCACGGCAAAGAAAGTTTCGCTTGCCTATAGAAATGATAATATAATTACATATGAATATAATGATGAGAGCATGGTATATCAACGCTTTATCAATGAGAAGCCTATGATGGACAAAGAATCGGACAAGCAGATTGCTGTGAAAAATATTATTGTCCAGCATGCCAATCATTTCCACGTGACAAATACAGTCTACACAAATATCGATCTGATCGGCACGGGAGATGCGGAGTATTTTATTGACGGTGTCATGAAGAAAGGAACCTGGGAAAGAGCCGATGAAAACTCAATGACCAGAAATCTTGATGAAGAAGGAAATGAGATAGCATTCAAACCAGGGAAGACCTTCATTCAGATCATGAGAAATGACAGTGAAGTTACTTTTGAATAGAGCTTGAAGGAAGAGTCCGAAAGGTTATAATCATCAAAAAGAATAAAACAGAAAAATGAGAGAAAATAAGGCCTGAAACACCATTAAATGATGTTTCAGGCCTTTGATGCTATAAGGAGTCGTATCAACAATTATAAATCATCTGTGTTGAAAGTGTCTCCATGGTCAAGGTCTCCATACTGGAATCCTCTCTTGAACCATCTCATTCTTTGTTCGGAAGTACCATGTGTGAAACTATCGGGAATCACATATCCCTGAGACTGCTTCTGCAGACGGTCATCACCGATGGCGTTGGCGGCATTGATGGCTTCTTCAAGGTCTCCTTCCTCGAGATATCCTTTTCCGTGTACATAATGGGCAAATACGCCAGCCAGATAATCTGCCTGAAGTTCCAGACGTACAAGGTATGTGTTGTATTCCTCTTCACTTACTCTACCTCTAAGATCCTGGACCTGCTGTGAGATCCCTAATAGCGTCTGTACATGGTGCCCTACTTCATGGGCAACCACATAAGCCATGGCGAAATCTCCGGGTGCTCCGAACCTCTGGCTGAGCTGCTGATAGAAGTCCAGATCGATATAGACTTTCTGGTCAGCTGGACAATAGAATGGTCCAGTGGATGAACCAGCTACACCACAGGCGGACTCTACGCTGTCGTTAAAAAGTACTAGGGTAGGTTCCTTATAGGTCTGCCCGTTTTCTCTGAAGATCTCGGTCCATACATCCTCTGTATCCGCTAAAACAACAGATACGAATCCAGCAAGTTCGTCTTCCTGCTGAGTGCTTTCATAAGGGGCCTGACTGTCCGGACTTACCGCACCTGAATTTGGGTTGAGAAAAGAACCGATGTCTCCCCCCATTAAGGCAATGATGATCATGATGATGATTCCAAGACCTCCACCCATGATGCTCTTTCCGCCTATACTTCCTCCCATACCGGACCGGGAGCTGCCTCTTCGGTCTTCTACATTAGAACTGGATCGTCTACCTTTCCATTTCATAAAAAATCTCTCCTATGCTTTGATTTATAACATACAGTATTATTAAATAATTTTTATTCTCTTTGTCTGATTATACCATTTTTTATCAATGATTTATTTTGTTAATGCGTGAATCCACATGGATTATAGTTAATTATGTATTAACATGTTGCGTTTGTTATTCATGAATTCAATGGAAACATGAATTTTCAAAGGAAGTATTAAGATTTCTGCGATAATATGAGCTTAGATTCTGTCTGCGGATTTAAAAGATTTGAGGCAACATATAGTGGGTAGATATTATGGAACTGTTAAATCTATAAAAACGTATTGACATTCTAAAAACCCGGTTGAAAAAGTTATACACAGAGATTGTGGATAATAATCAAAAAATGTGGATAACATCATCGTTGATTCTGTGGCTTTCTCCGATTTAAGCACATTATCCACAGGTACTAGTGTGAAACGTCCATTCAACTGTGGATAACTTTTAAAAGTACAAAAGCATAATGTTAATCATATTTCAAGGAGAATTTATTATGAAATTCATAAAAGATACCGTTCGCGCATCCTTTGTTAGAAGGCCAAACCGCTTTCAGGGATTTGTGGAGTATGAAGGTGAAGTTATTATGACCCATGTGCCCAATACGGGAAGAGTGCAGGAGATTCTACTGCCAGGAACGACCGTGATTCTGAGAAAAGAAGACAATCCAAGCAGAAAAACCGCTTTTAGTCTTATTGCCGCATATAAAAACAAAGCCCTGATCAATATAGATTCTCAGATTCCGAACAGGGTTGTGGAAGAAGCGCTCAATAATGGACATATTCCGGAGCTTCGTAAATATTCTATTATTAAAAGAGAAAAAACCTACAATAAAAGCAGATTCGATTTTCTGCTGGAAAGTCCGGAGGGTGAAAAATTCTATCTTGAAGTGAAAGGTGTGACCCTTGAAGAGGATGGGATGGCTAGTTTTCCTGATGCGCCCACGGAGCGGGGAACGAAACATATAAACGAACTCATGGATGCATACGATGAAGGGTATGGAGCGGGTGTTCTATTTGTTCTTCAAATGGAAAACATGAAAGAATTTTCACCGGCCTATGAAAAAGATCCGCTGTTTTCATCCACGCTATTTAAGGCGAAGAAGCACGGAGTGAAAGTCATGGCCTATGAATGCACTGTGACAGAGCACTCATTGGATCTTACTCATCCTGTTCCCGTGATATTTCATGAAGAAAGATTACGCTAGTTTCAAAGAATGTTAAATATCAGACCAAACTTTTAGTGATATAATATATCAAAATGAAATGAAATTCTGGAGGTAGAATATGGAAAAGAAATCTGCACCGATCATCACCACAAACCTTCGAGGGCATATGATTGAAGTCCCTGAAGTGATCCGAAAAGCCAGCGGGATTGTAATTCTTGGGAAAAGAATAAAATCACTGATCTTTTCGACGGATGTGGCTGTAATCAAAAACACAAATGCGGATGCCATTATGAGCGTATATCCCTTCACACCTCAGCCTATCATTACACAAAGTCTTATTTCGGCATCGGATGTTCCGGTTTTCTGTGGAGTTGGTGGCGGAACCACTACCGGTCAAAGAGTGGTGAATCTGGCTCTGGATGCTGAGTTTAAGGGTGCAATCGCTGTGGTGCTCAACAGTCCGACAAAAAATGAGATTATTCAAGGTGTCCGAAGTACCATAGATATTCCCATCGTCATCACCGTTATTTCAATATTGGATGACTTCGAGGCAAGGATTCAGGCGGGTGCCACGATTTTCAATGTGTCTGGAGCAAAGGACACAGCAAATATCGTAAGAAAAATCAGAGAGACCTATCCTGATTTTCCAATCATCGCCACGGGAGGACCGACAGAGGAAAGCATCCTGGAGACCATTGAAGCGGGGGCCAATGCAATTACCTATACTCCACCTTCAAACACAGAAATCATGAAACAACTTATGGATAAATACAGGGGGCAAAATTATTGAGTACATACGTATTAGCAGAAAACTGCAAGCACTGCCCGGAATATCAGCAGAGCTGCGAGGGTAATGATCCCTCCTGTCTCTGCTACCGATGTCCAAGAAATCTAGGGCAATGCATAACAGTTAAATACTGCAGAGAAACAGAATCTGTTCTGGAGCTGGCAAACTCTATAGACATGGACCGTGAATATATGATAGAAAGATATTACAAGACAAAAAATATGGAATAGACAGGAGTGAAGATTTTGGAAAACTACAAAGACGGATTCAAGAGATTTCTTGAGATTCAGGAAGAAATGAGAAATATCGGAGATGCTCAAGGTGTGCTTTATTGGGATATGGCAACGATCATGCCATCCAAGGGTGTAGTAAGAAGATCCGAAGTAATCGGATATCTCAGTAAGCTCATGTACAACCTGGAAACTAGCAAAGAGTACAATGACATGGTCTACAACCTGAATGAACATTTTGAAGAGATGAATGATAAGGAAAAAGCCATGATCAAGGCTGCAAAGAAATCCTTGGATTTCATGAACAAGATTCCTGAAGAAGAATATCTTGAATACAGCAAGCTTGTGGCTTCAGGTGAAAACTACTGGGCAGATGCAAGATCCAAGAATGATTATGAAGCATTTAAGCCAATTCTTGAAAAGATTGTTTACTTTAACAAGAAGATCGCGGGTTACATCGGATATGAAGAGACTCCATATGATGCTCTTTTGGATCTCTATGAACCAGGTGCAACTGTAAAAGAAATAGATAAGGTATTCCAGGAACTCAGAGACGGTATCATCAAGCTTCTTGACAGGATCAAAGCCAGCGATGTGAAAATCAATGGGGATATTTTAAAAGGTGAATATGAAATTGCACCTCAGAAGAAATACAATACTGAACTTGCGAAGAGACTGGGTTATGATTTCGAACGTGGGGCTATTGCAGAAAGTGCGCATCCATTCTCGACGAATTTCGGGAATAACGATGTGAGAATCACAACAGCCTACAGCAAGGAAGACCCTCTCACTGCTATGTATTCAACCATCCATGAGACTGGACATGCCATCTATGAGCAGAATATTCCAGATGATCTCACAAAAACCAATATCGGCGGAGGAGTATCCATGGGCATCCATGAATCTCAGTCCAGATACTATGAAAATATTCTTGCAAGAAGTCAGGAATTCATCGATGCGGAATATCCTAATATGATCAATGCTTTTGAAGGGCTGAAGAAAATCTCTCCATTTGAAGTTTTCCAGGCAATCAATAATGTGAAACCATCCCTGATCAGAATTGAAGCAGACGAGCTTACATACAGCCTTCATATCATCATCCGTTATGAACTGGAAAAAATGATGATCAACGGTGAAGTGAACTTCGATGAACTGCCAGAATTATGGGCTGACAAGTATGAGGAATATCTAGGCGTGAGACCTGAGACCTTTGCCAAGGGTGTTCTTCAGGATGTACACTGGTCCGGCGGTATGATCGGCTATTTCCCAAGCTATGCGCTGGGTAATCTGTATGGAGCACAGATGCTTTATAAGGGCATGTTCCGGGATCTGCCAGACTATCATCAGCTTATTAAAGAAGGCAGAATCAGTGAAATCACTTCATGGCTCGCAGAAAATGTCCATAGCCATGGTGGAACCTATGAACCGAAGGTTCTTATCGAAAAAATCACCGGTGAACCTCTTAATGCAAAATACTTCCTGCAGTATCTGAATGAGAAGTACAGCAAGATCTACAATCTTTAAAAATAAAAATAGAAATAAATAATAGAAATAGGTCCTGAAGATGAGTGATCATCTTCAGGACCTATTTCTTTGAATTGAACTGATTTCTCTATTCTAGAGATGTCTTATGATGTGAAGAAGAATTGATACTGTGTTTTCCACAGCCAGATCCTTGAACTTTTCATAATCCATGCTAGCCCCGGTATTCGCGTTGTCTGAGATGGCTCGAATTACAGTGAAAGGAATATGGTTAAGATAAGCTGCCTGGGCAATGGCGGCTCCTTCCATTTCACAGGCGGAAGCATCGAAGGTGTCAGATAGATCCATTATCTTTTCTTTGCTGGAGATAAACTGGTCTCCGCTGACAATGATTCCTGTATGTGTTGTATAGTCTGAATTCTTTTTTGAAGCATCCAGTGCCAGAGCGGTAAGCGCTTCATCTGTCTGGAATGCAGAGGTCTCAAATCGAGGGATTTCCCCTCTTTTCAGTCCGAAAGCGGTAACATCCATATCGTGCTGGATCAGGGATGTGGCAATGACAACATCCATAGGAACGATGTTCTCCTTGACTCCTCCAGCGACGCCTACATTGATGAGATGGCTTACACCATAGTCATCTGCGAGGATCTGTGCGCATACAGCGGCATTGACTTTCCCGATTCCAGAAACAACCATGACGACAGACACGTTTTCGATATGACCTTTAAAAAATTCCATACGTGCTTTGATTCTGGTCTCTTCCAGATTCATTATTCTTTTCAATGGCGCAAGTTCTTCTTCCATTGCGCAGATGATTCCAAGTATTTTATTCATTTCTTACTCCTTTATCTGATCTGATCTGGTTTTATTATATTATAGTTAAAGTTCAGAGCACTGTCCATGGAAGAAGTGAATAATGGAGAATCTTCTCATTCCATATTTTCCAGTCGTGTTATTCAGACAGAATATTAAGAGGATTATTCTACTAATCCATTGAAAATCAGTCGAATATGTATTATATTGTTTAATGTCTGAAAAGAAAGGAATGGAAATGATGCAACATGAATTAAGAAGAACAGAAATGCTCATCGGAGAAGAGAAGCTTTTAAAGCTCCACAAGTCAAAAGTGGTACTGCTTGGACTTGGCGGAGTTGGTGGAACCTGTTTCGAAACGCTTGTGCGTGGCGGAATCGGATATGTGACTGTGGTGGACAACGATATCTTTACGGTATCCAATTTAAACAGGCAGTTATTATCATCCTATGAGAATATCGGAAAATATAAGGTTGATGCAGCTGTCGAGAGAGCTGCTCAAATCAATAAATACTGTGAGATTACAAGCTATAAGGAATTTATTGGACAGGAGAACATGGAAGAAATCATCCCCCAAGGGACGGATTATGTCATTGACGCCATTGATACGGTGACAAGCAAGCTGCAGGTCATTGAATATTGCAGAGAACATGATATTTCAGTGATCAGTTCCATGGGAACAGGGAACAAAATGGACCCTACAAAACTTGTGGTGACAGATATCAGTAAAACGACCATGTGCCCTCTTGCTAAGGTGATGAGAAAAGAACTGAAAAGAAGAGGAATCCTCTCTTTAAAGGTGATTTCTTCTACAGAAAAACCTCTTGTGCCCTTTGAGATCGCTGAGGAGACAATAACTGGTCCAGTAAGTAAACTCAATAAAAGAAGTACTCCTGGGAGTACCTCTTTTGTTCCGCCTGCGGCAGGTATCATTTTGGCTGGAGAAGTAATTAACGATCTTATCGCCAGATAAGATCAGGGCATTCTGAACTGATTGATTTCTCCGATGTATTCATATCCGAATTCACCAAGTTTAGTGATCAGTTCAGATTGATTGATATTGTATCTTTCACAAAGTGAGTGTAGCGATGGGAAGTCATTTCTGAGCTTAGTATTGACCGTACTGAGCAAGATAAATGGATCCATTTCCATTACTGCTTCATGAGTGAAGTTTGTTTCTACCATCATTTTATTCCCCCCTAGAAAATTAAATATTATATGTTATGAATATTATATAATAGAATGGGATTAAGGTGTAAATTATTAACGATTGTTTGATAATTATTATAAGTTTGTTAATTTAATATCTAATATTATCATAAATTCATAATTGATGGAAAAGAATTGAAGTCTGCAAGCGGGTGTAAAAAGAAAGCCGTCTTGTGGACTTTACCTATATTTACAGGTAAAATTGAAAGTGGGTTAATTAAGAATTGAAGAGAAAGAGGAGTTGAGGGGGAGCTGTTTACACAGCTGATATATGAAGACATTTAGCGAATATAAACTTAAAAATCTAGTATTGAAAAATAGGGTGGTCATGCCTCCAATGTGCATGAATATGGCGGAAGAGGGACATCCCACAGATTTCCACCAGATCCATTACGGAAATGCGGCTTTGGGAGAAATCGGACTGATCATCGTGGAAGCGACAGGCGTGACTCCAGAGGGAAGAATTCTTGAAAGAGATCTGGGATTATGGAATGATGACCAGATTGAAGGACATAAAAAAATCGTGGATCTTGCAAAGAAATACGGTTCACATATCGGTATCCAGCTGGGGCATGCGGGAAGAAAATGTGGTATAGAATCACTTACGACTCTAGCGCCATCAGCCTTAAGGTTCAGTGAATCTTATCCGATGCCAAAGGAAATGACTAAAGAGGATATCAAGCATATCAAAGAAGCTTTCAAAGAAGCGGCTGTAAGAAGTTTAAAAGCCGGCTATGAACTTATAGAACTCCATGGTGCCCATGGTTATCTTCTTCATGAATTCTTAAGTCCTCTGACGAACAGAAGAACAGATGAATATGGTGGATCCAGAGAAAATCGTGTCAGGCTGATCAGAGAAATAGCAGAGATGGTAAAATCAGTACTTCCTGAAGATTTTCCGCTTATTTTGAGGGTATCTGCATCCGATTATATTGAAGGTGGAATTGATATAGATGAAATGGTTGAAATCATCAATCTTATGAAAGAAGACTTTGATATGATCCATGTGAGCTCTGGCGGCTTAGACGCAAACCAGCAGATTTCTGTTTATCCGGGATATCAGGTGAAATTTTCTGAAGTTATCAAGGAGAAATGCGGCATTCCAACCATTACGGTGGGTCTCATCACTGAAGTTGGACAGGTGGAAGAAATCCTTCAGAATGATAGAGCTGATCTAGTGGCATTAGGTAGAATTCTCTTAAGAGATCCTTTTGTTCTCATAAATCAGGGACAGGGAATCATTGCACCTCTTTATGCCTACAGAAGAGGATTTAATTTGAACTGGGTAGAGAGAAACAGAAAATAAATAAACTGCCCAAGCTATAGGTATCACAAGCGTTTTTTTGTTGCTCTGATACAATCTTATTCATAACGGGGGATAAATAGATGAAAAACTCAGAACAGATTTCCTTTGAAATGATTGCGAAAAACGGTGCAGCCAGATCTATTTTTCTGGAGGCGATTCAGGAAGCTAAAAAAAGTAAGTACAGTGAAGCCAGAAGACTCATGGAAGATGGAGAAGCTTTGATTGCAGAGGGTCATACGATTCATGGAAATCTTATTACAAAGTTTGCCCGGGGAGAGCATGTAGAGATGGATCTTCTTCTTGTACATGCTGAGGACCAGATGATGGCTGCTGAGATGTTCAAGCTGTTGGCACGGGAATTCATAGAGATATACGAAAAGATAAATGAGTAGATAATCAGCGTTTTCTTGAAGTAGTGCAGAAGGTTCCGGACGGTATCGTACGGAACCTTCTGCACTATAAAGCGGTAACGGGATGCTTGTACAGAAAATCCAACCAGTTCTTTCACACGATAAAGAATATACCTGCTTCTGATGAAGAAGATCTCATCTACATAGGCAGGATGTACAACTACATATTTATGAGTCTACCTTTACTTCTCAGAGGATCCATGAAAAAAATCGAAGACAATTACAGAACTTAAAAGAAATGATAGAAGGTGAGAATAAATGATAGTAAAAAATAGGCCTTTAAAAAAGAAATATGTTAAAGAACTTCAAGATGTGAAAATTAGTGAGGAAATCGAACATCATTTTATAAAACAGG
>DATIRH010000337.1:0-1943 GCA_035469845.1 Proteiniclasticum sp.
TTAGTAATTGTTCATTAGAAAACACAAAAGATAATAAGGTGGGAGAAAACGATGAAAATCAAATGGAAAATTGCACTGACCTCATTCACTCTGATTCTGGTGCTGACCTCAGCCATATTATGGACGACGGAAAATCGTATGGGGAATCTTTTTGAGAAGGAAACACAAAAAGAACTGGAGAATTATTCCAATATAGGATATGCACAGCTAAACACCTATTACTCTGGAGAATGGTCATTGAAAGACGGGGTTTTATATAAGGGCAAGGAAAGCTTCAATGAGGATTATGTATTTGTCGATGGTTTCACCGAAGATACACAGATTCTAGCCACTTTGTTTGCAGAAGATACAAGAGTATCCTCCAACATCAAAAAAGAAGACGGAGAAAGAGCTGTTGGAACGAAAGCTTCGGATGAAGTGATTCAACAGGTTCTTGCAGAAGGAAAAGTATATACAGGAAATGCGGATATACTGGGCACTTCCGCGCAGACATATTACATCCCGATTCATAATGCCGCCGACGAAGTCATCGGCATGTGGTTTGTGGGTGTCTATACAGATGTCAAGAATGCCGGACTAACACAGATCATGTATTTCATTCTTGGTCTGGCCTTCCTGTTTCTCGTACTTGGGTTTGGTTTCTCCTATATTCTTGGGAAGAACATTGCCAAGGGTGTCGGTCACAGCCAGAATCACCTGAAGGAAATGGAAGAAGGAAACTTCATGTTTGATATTCCTTCGAAGCTGCTGGAGAGAAAAGATGAAGTGGGAGACATGGCGAAGTCCTCAGGGAATATGAAGGACAAGATTGCTGAGATTATTAAGGGCATCCAGAAGGAGTCCAGAGCGCTTAAAGACATCGGTGTGAAATCCGCACAAAGCACAGAAACAATCCACTATAATATCCAGGACATTTCTGCCACCACGGAAGAACTTTCTGCAAGCATGGAGGAGACTTCTGCTGCATCCCAGGAAATGACAGCTTCAGCAGATGAAGTCATGAATCTGGTGGAGAACATGCAGGAGAAAACCGAACAGGGGAATGCCTTTTCAAACGACATCAAGAGTCGTGCAGAAAAGCTGAAAGAAGCTGCTGTCTCTTCTCAGAAGAATGCGAAAAATATATATGAAGAAACAAACCTGAACCTGAGAGAATCCATCAAGAAAACCAGTGCCATCAATGAGATCAAGCAGCTGTCCCAGACAATCCTTGCCATCACGTCCCAGACGAATCTTCTGGCACTGAATGCTTCCATCGAAGCTGCTCGTGCAGGCGAAGCTGGAAGAGGCTTTGCAGTGGTTGCTGATGAAATCAGGGTGCTTGCTGAAAATTCCAAGGAAGCCGTGTCAAAAATAAACGACATCACTTTTAATGTATCCGATGCCGTCAGCGGCGTGGTACAAGATGCGGAGAAGCTTCTTGTCTTCATGGACAACAATGTCATAAAGGACTACGAAATGTTTGTGAATACAAGCGAGCGTTATGATGACGATGCCAACAAGGTAAAGGGTATGGTTCATGAAATCGGTGATATGGCGAATACGCTTCTCAGTTCCATGGAACAGATCAGAAGCGCCATCATGGATGTGTCAAGAGCAGCAACTGAGGGAGCGGAAGGTTCTTCTCAGATTGCACAGAAGATTTCTGATATCGCAATCCAGACCAATGACATCGTGAGCCTGTCAACGGAGAGCAGAAACAGTGCTGAGATGATGGATGAAAGTATGGGCTTCTTCAGAATCTAGCGGGAAATATGAAATAATAACGATCTGAAAATAATGAGTTGAATAACGAATTTAATAATGAATTAGTGTATGAACTAAAATATGAATTTAATAATGAAGAAAGAAAAACCCCGAATCAGACAAAAATGAAATGTCTGATTCGGGGTTTATTCTATTCCAGCCTTTAGAGTCAGATGTTATTTGGCCATCAGTGCCAG
>DATIRH010000338.1:0-4222 GCA_035469845.1 Proteiniclasticum sp.
TTTATTCCATATTCATGTGCTTCCTTAACAATTTCAATTCCTCTTCTAGGATTTACCACAAGATTCAGCACTTCAAACTTCTCATCTCTGTTTTTGAGCTCGGAAAAAGAATTGCATACATCTTCTTTCTCATAAAGGGGATGCATGCCTGCAACGTTATACCCTCTTTTTATCAGCTTATTGTATATTCTTCCAGCATATTTCGTCGGGTTGTGAACATCTCCTGCAACTACCCAATTTTTGTATTTCATTAATTCACTTGCATCCATATTTACTCCTCCTGACAAGACTGATCAGTAAACATTTACAGACTTGTAAATTTATTATATCCTCAATGGCCTTATTTTTCCATACTTTAGGCAATTTAGACCAAACAAACTCCAGTCAAAGACATTTGCGGCTACTTATATTATAATAATGGATAAGAAATTCAAATGAGGTAATTATATGGAAAAACATGAGATCATTATAGTCGGTGGTGGTGCATCCGGAGTATTTCTATCACTGCTTTTGGCAGACTACGGAAAAGATGTGCTGCTTCTGGAAGCAAAGGACCGAATTCTGAAGAAACTTCTTACTACGGGCAACGGTCGCTGCAATATCACAAACGAAACGGTTATGGAAAATATCAGCGACATGTATACAAGTGAAAACAGCTCCTATGATTTTTCACCGCTTAAAGAGTACGACCTTCAAGACACACTGGATTATTTTTCAAGTCTTGGGCTGAGTTTCACAACACTTGAAGATCACAAGATGTATCCTCTCTCGCTTCAATCCTCTTCTGTAGTGGATCTCTTGAGATTATCCCTTGAAGAAAAAGGTGTTTCTCTTAAGTTGAATGAAAAAGTCACTGACGTCAAGAAGAAGGGAAAGACATTTCTGATAACAACTAATATAGAACAGTATGAATGCGACAAACTGGTTGTCAGTTCCGGTGGTATGGCAGCACCCGGAACAGGCTCAGATGGTTCAATGTATAAGATTCTTCGCGGGTTAGGTCATCGCGTGATTACACCTATGCCATCTCTTGTACAGATGAAGCTGAACCACCCTTCCCTACGTGGGCTGAGCGGGGTAAAAATAAATGGCGCAGCTACACTCCTTCAGGGTGAGACCGTACTTCGAAGAGAAGAAGGAGAACTTCTTTTTACTGACTACGGGATTTCAGGACCACCTGTTCTGCAGCTTTCAAGATTCCTTCATCCTCATCTTGAAGAGGGGAAAGAACTTCTTCTGAAACTGGATTTCTTCCCTGAAAAAAATGCTGATGAAGTGAAGGAGATGATTTTGAATCAAGCGGCATCCTTCAGTTACAGATCCGCTATGGACGTATTCAAGAGCCTTCTCCCCAATAAACTCATACCTATTCTTTTAAGAGAAAGCGGTCTGGAAAGACCTTCGTCTCTTATTGAAGAAGTCGATCCGGTTCACTTCATCAAGTTGGCACAGCTCCTAAAGGAGTGGACCTTCCACGTGACAGGTACACAAGGTTTTAATATGGCACAGGGAACCTACGGTGGTGTGGATACAAAGGAAGTCAAATCAACACTGGAATCTAAAAAAGTTCCTGATCTGTACCTCACAGGTGAGGTATTAGACGTTCTAGGCGCTTGCGGAGGATTCAACCTGCAATGGGCCTGGTCTTCTGCCGGAACGGTCATGAAGGCACTGACAGGCCAAATAGAAGACTAGTAGTCCCTTTTCTATCAATAAGGAGGCTGAGATGTTCATCTCGGCCTCCTTGTTTTTGATATCATTATTAATTTGAATCAAGATATACTGCTCCAGATTACTCGAATACCGGTTTAACAAATTCCCAGTAAATCAGACTATGGTCACGATTAATTTCTTTCATACCAGCTTTTTCTAATATTCGTATTGAAGGCATATTCTCAATCAGACAGTCAGCTTTAATAACCTTTACGCTTGTCTGAGAATTCACCCATTCCATAATAGCCTGCAATGCTTCAAACCCGATGCCCTTTCCTCTCTCTTTTTCTACTAATCCATAACCAACTTCAACTTCGCCTTTTTCATCCGGTTTTCCATGAAAACCTATGTCTCCTATCACCTGCATGTTGTCTTTCTTCACAATCATCCATCCCTCAAAACCACTTGGAACTTTACTCTTTTCTAATGATTCTAATAGAATAGGTAATATGTCCCTGGTATCATCCCTAGGCCAGTTTTCATCAAGTCCGATTCCAAGTTTCTCCACTTCTTCACTGCTTCCGGCTGATAAAGATTTAATCACTTCCAGCGTCATGGGGATGAGTATTAACCTAGTTGTTTCAATGTTTTTCAATATCAGATTCAACCACCTTTCAAAATCACAATAACTACTTGACCCGCTGTTAAACCCAGGCAGAAATCTCTTTATGAGTTGATTGTATTTGGTCTTTGACTGGTACATACTGATATCAAATCATATAGACTTTCACGAAATAATCATACCAATTTTATCGATATCTTATCTATATTAAAAACTCTTTATAAGTGATTTTTTATTATAGACATCAATTCAGAATATATCTTCTTTTTCGAATCACGAACCAGCCAGCCACGTCAAAAACTGAGGCATAAAACTTGCCCAGGCTTCTTCATTATGCGTTTTTCCCACAGCAATATTCACACTCATTTGATGAGCATCTGCTCCTCTAAGAATAACCGCTCTTATAAATCTGAGCGTGTTATCCACATATTTCTGGGAACTTTCTATTTCCACTTTTCCTGATTTCTCGCCACGACTCTCCTCTGTCCCTACCTGAATAAAGAACCTTGTTTCTGAGAAATTCCCCTCTTTATGTATCATTTTGAGAAACTCCTTTTCCGAAACCCAGGAAGCCAAGGAAAATAGTCCGAGGGATGAAAAAAGCTCCGGATACTTTGTGCCTATGTACGCTGTAATCAGTGCCCCCATTGAACTTCCAGCCAGATATCTGCTTCGTTTATCCGTTGAAATCGGATATTTTTCTTCCATTATAGGAATAAATGTTTCTACAAAAAACGCTGCGAATTCTTTTCCTTTCCCCTCTGAACTGTAGGTGTCATCTGAAAAAGCCCAGGGTCCGTATTCATCCAGTCTTTTCTCCCCGGCATTGTCAATAGCAACGATAATCAGAGGTCTGATTTTCTTCTCTTTCACAAGCTTCTCCACAGATTCCTGAACACCCCATGTCACTCCTCCGAAAGAATCCTCTTCATCAAAAACATTCTGTCCGTCAAACATATAAAGCACAGGATATTTTTCATTGGATTGCTTATAATCTTCTGGTAATAAAATTCTGACCTTACGAAGACGAGCATCATTCATTTTCACTTCGATATTTTCTCTTATCATCTGTCTCTTCTCCCATCCTTCATTTTTCTTCATTATATCAAAGACAGAAAGCTTATACACAAAAAAATAACCGATGCAAAATCTACTGAAAGATTTGCATCGGTATAGTCTTATTTTAGAGATCATCCTTCTGGAAGGTCTGATCTCTTCTTGGTCCTACAGAAATAATCGAGCACTTTATTTCAAGCAGCTCTTCTATTCTCTCAATATACTTCTTCGCATTCGCTGGCACTTCATCATAACTCTTCGCCTTTGAAACTGTCTCATCCCAGCCATCAAATTCTTCGTAGACAGGGTCGCACAACGCAAGGTCTGCAAGACTTGCAGGTACATAGTCAATAAGTTTATCACCAAGACGATATCCAACACATACTTTGATCTTTTCAAGTCCTGCCAGAGTGTCTATCTTAGTCAGCACCAGTGATGTTAAGCCTGATACTCTGATTGAAGTCTTTACTATGACCAGATCAAGCCATCCGCATCGTCTGCTTCTTCCGGTGGTTGTTCCATATTCATGACCTTTTTCTCTGATCCACTCTCCGGTTTCATCTTCAAGCTCTGTGGGGAACGGTCCCTTCCCTACTCTTGTCGTATATGCTTTTGTTACCCCGACAGCCTTCTCTATGGTATTGGGTCCGATACCGGAACCTGCAGCCACACCTCCAGCTGTAGTATTGGAAGAAGTGACGAAGGGATATGTTCCATAGTCTATATCAAGAAGCATCCCCTGTGCTCCTTCAAAAAGAATTTTCTTCTTCTTTTTCATCTCATTATATAGAACGACTGAAGTGTCTCTGACAAAGGGCTTAAGCCTCTCCCCCAGTTCCTTGTAGGAGTTATATACCATTTCAGGGTCCATTGCCTCTCCCCCTAAAATCT
>DATIRH010000339.1:0-1894 GCA_035469845.1 Proteiniclasticum sp.
GACATCAGCGAATTAAAAAAATATTTTTAGAACCTGATGGAAAAGCTGTAGAGTAATTGCGAGAATACTCTACAGCTTTTCATTTTCAAGGCGGACAATAGAAACAGATCATGTCGCTTTATCCTATATGGACAAATGAAAGAGCAAGAGGAAAGAATCAGATGAAGAACCAAAATAAATTGAGAACCTCCCAGTAGTTGACATTTAGAAAGAATGGGATTACTATTTAGTTAATTAAACTAATTATATTTTAAGACAGGAGGATAAAATGGAACAGAATCTGATAAGCAGTGCTGATGTTATCGGCATGTTCTGTCGACTGAAGATGAGTACCAGACATGATCTACCCATACGTTCCAGTGAAATGGGTGCACTTATCTTTGTTCAGAAACAGGAAGAGGAAGTGACGCCTTCAATGATCAGTGATTTCTTCAGAATTGCGAAACCATCGGTGACCTCAATGGTCAGCTCTCTTGTGAAAAAGGGATACTTGGATAAACTAAACTCTGAGACTGACAAAAGGAGTTATACGCTGAGAATGACCAGGAAGGGAAATGAACTTCTGGACTCTGCCTTTATTGAATATTACAGAGCAATCAATGAACTCAGTGAAAGAATGGGGAAAGAAGCGTTCGATCAGTTCATCAGATTGATGCAGATGGCCAATGACATACTGGAGGAGACGAAATAGATGAAAATACTAGTTACCGGAGCATCCGGGAATGTGGGTGCTTATGTAGTCAAAGAACTTGTGAAGATGGGGGAAGTGGTAGTAGCAGCTGGCACCGACAAGCTGAAGCTTGAAAAAATGTTTGGACAGGATGTAGAAACTGCAGTACTCGACTTTACGAAACCTGAAACATTTAAAGAAGCCCTTTTTGGTGTCGATAGATTATTTCTGATGAGACCACCTCATCTCGGGAAACCGGAAGATCTCTATCCCTTCATAGATTTCCTCAAAACCTGTGAGATCAGGCTGATTTCTTTTCTTTCCCTTATGGGTGTTGAGAAGAATACCATACCTCCTCATCATAAAATCGAGAAATACATTGAACGTTCAGGGATTTATTATGCTCATATACGGCCTGGTTTCTTCATGCAGAACCTTTCAGGTATTCATTCGGTTGAAATCAGAGAGCGTGATGAAATATTTGTTCCTGCGGGAAGAAGCAGGACCAGCTTCATCGATGCAAGAGATATCGGGTTATCCGTGGCAACGGTCCTGCATGAGGCGGAAAAATACAAAAATACAGCCCATACCATAACAGGAGCTGAATCACTGAATTACTCTCAGATTGCAGAAATACTGAGCCAGACTACAGGAAGAAAGATTTCCTACAAGAAACCAGGATTTCTAAAATACCGAAAGCATTATGTTAAGGCCAGGGGACTTGACAGGAACTATGTCAATGTGACTCTAGCGCTCTACTTCATGACCAGATTAGGCACAGCTGAAAAGGTCACGGAGGAGTTTATGGAGATCACAGGAAAGAAGCCCCGGACATTCAGAGAATTTGCTGAAGATCATACTGAATGTTTCAGCTGACCCAATGATTATCATTTTCGCATTATCACAATGGAAATTTAAACGCTGATTAATAGTTATTAATCAGCGTTTTTGCCTATTATGAATGAAATTATCATATATTATCCTGAAAAATCACGAATTCATTGAATTATGGTGTGTAAGATAATATAATAGTACTAAATATTAAACAGTGATATATTTAGTATTGCTATTATTTTAACAATTGGGGTGCCTGTATATCATAATATCAGGCTATTCCAGGTACACAGGGAGGGGAAAGATGTTTAAATATGATCTGATTGTTATCGGAACTGGTTCTGGTGGCTCCACCGCTGCATATCACTGCCGTGAAGAAGGCATGACTGT
>DATIRH010000340.1:0-3647 GCA_035469845.1 Proteiniclasticum sp.
ATTTCCATGAATGGAATGAATACTTGAAGATCAGCCGCATGGACAATCACATCACTAAAACTGCTAATCAGCAGTTCAATCATGTGCTGTTTATCAAGCGTTGATAAGAATCATTAATGTATAACAATGGGTAATCAAAAAACCGGCAGAGTATAATTCTGCCGGTTTTTACGTCCTATTCTACATTATATGGAAAGAATTTCTCTTAGTATTTCTTTAGAATGAATGAGATTGAGGAGCTCATCCTCAGTTCCGATGGTATCACTTCTTCGTTTGAAATATTTGTTGATTTTAATGGCATATCTTTTCATGTCAGGATCGATGGAAGACATGAAATCCATAACGCTTCTTTTGTGATACACCACTGAAAGATAGGATATGACCATGTATTTAATATCAGCAAGAATGGAGTCTTCAATCCAATAATCTATATGTGGAAGATCGATTCTCTTTTCCATGAGATTTGCATAACAGGTAAGGCCATCTTCAGTGGATTCCCAGAAATCAGCATAGACATAATCGAACTCTTTCAGGAAATCTTCGTTCCATCTATCATAAGCACTGGCATGGATAATCGTCACTTTCTTGTCTGTATCAAATTGAGGAAGAATCTGGTTTTCAAAAAGATCGATGACATCTTTGTTCACTTCCACGACGGTGACGCTCTCGACATTGTCTTTTAATAACCACATATAGATGATAAGACCAATACCAAGACCGAAGGTCAGGCATTTTCCATGTCCTTTATCGATGCCCGTTCGCATACTTTCAATCTCACTGACAGCAGGAGACATCCATACGTTATCTCCTTCCATGAGAACCGGAAGCTCCAGGTCCTCGGTGAAATATCCAATGGGATGATAATGAAACAGATATTTCCCAAGGGGCTTATGAAAGTCCATGTTCATAAGGGTTCTCTTTCTGATAATGGATCTCTGATACCTGACGGTATCTGTATCCACTTTCTGAAGTGATATGTTTTTGAAATATGGATTCTCCTTCAGTTCACCGACCTCTTTTTGGAGATTTCTCTCCGGGATATCATATTTTTTCAGTATGCTGATGAGTTCTTTCTCTTTTGCTGGTGTCAGCACATGCTCCATATACGGAAGTACATCCGACAGATATTCTCGCATTTGGAGCATGGAATCTATAAGGTTTTTCATTGCTTTATTCATTTCAGGCGTCTTATCAAACTGGATCATTTTATCCCTCTTTTTACTGTTCATTCTTTCCAATAATCATATCATATTCATTCAGAAGGAAGTAAGCAAAGAATCTGATTCTTTCAGGACAGCATAAAACACGGAGCCAGATACTGACTTCCGTGTTTTATACGTTATAGATAGGATTGAATTTTTATTAAATCAAATTCTTACCGATTAGGAATTGGCTTCCAGAGATTTTATCGTAAGTTTCTTTTCTCTTTCTCTTCTTACGTGGGCTTCTTTAGCCTCTTCCGTGTCCATTCGCGTCATGGTCAAGCCTGTTATTCCATAGAATAAAGAAACCATGGGCGTTATGAAAGCCAGGAATGTGTAAGGAAGATAAGCCAGCACGGGAACGCCCAGTGTAGCTGTGGTATAAAGTCCGGCTCCGGTCCAAGGAATAAGTGCACCTGCCTGGGTGGCGGTGTCTTCAAGTATCCTGGACAGATTTTCCGGTTTCAGGTTCATTCGTTCAAATACCGGTTTCATCAGTGTACCAGTCATCACTGTGGAGAAGTAGACTGCTCCACCGATGGCAAGCGTAGTGTAGCTTACGATCATAGTGACAAACACCAGGGTGCCTGTATGATTGATCTTGTGCGCAAAGGAACCGATGAGGGTTTCTAGCACACCTGAATCTCCAAGCATTCCCCCTAAACCTAAGGCAAAGAGGAAAAGTGCAATAAGTGGCAGCATACTTGTTATTCCACCACGTTGAAGAAGACTGTCAACAGTTTCAATACCAGCCTCTACGGTATAACCGCTGTACATGGTATTGAGTATGTCGCTTAATCCGAATCCCTGATAGAAGACTGCAACAATCCCACCGACGACTGCTGCAATAAAGATTGCAGGAAGTGCAGGCTTTTTCATCATCATCAGTGCAATCAGCGTCGCAATGGGGATAATAGGAATGATTCCTATCTGAAAGTTAGCTGACAGGTAATCAAGAAGCTGATTAACACTTTCAGCATTTACGTTTCCTGCATTGTATTTTAATCCCATGAAGGTGAAAATCACTGCAGTGAGGATGTAGGATGGTACTGTTGTCCATAACATATGTTTAATATGTCCAAAGAGCGTCCCACCTGTAACGGTTGGTGCCAGGTTTGTAGTATCAGATAATGGAGACATCTTGTCTCCGAAATAAGCACCACTTATCACAGCACCTGCTGTAATTCCTGCTGGAACACCTAATGTAGCACCTACACCCATCATGGCGATACCTGCTGTACCGATGGCACCCCATGAGGTTCCTGTGGTAAGAGATACGATAGAAGTGAATAAAAGTGCGGATACCAGGAAGAATCTTGGTGAAATCAGATTGATACCATAATAGATCAATGTAGGTACAGTACCTGATGCCATCCACGTACCGATGAGCATTCCCACGGACAATAAGATCAGTCCGGACGGAAGTGCCTTATTCATGGAGTTGAACATGGAGGTTTCGATCTGCTTATAGTTGTATCCCAACCCCATCATATATGGAATCAGGGTGAACATACCGATAAACATAAGCATCTGAATTTCCACATCAAACGCCAGGATCCCTACTGATATAATAGCGACTACGCTTAATAGCATCATGAGGGCATAAATAAAACTGGGTTTCTTAATAATTGAAGTTTGCAACAAACCACTCTCCTTTTCTTTTGTTTTCATATTCATACTATAAATTCGATAAGATTAAGCTTATATCAGATAGAATTATTGCTAAAAAAATCCGAAAAAATAAGCTTATAAAAAATAAGATGGTGGTCACCCGATCCATGGATGAACAGCACAATAATCTCACATATTCATAAACAGAGTATTATTATAATATAAATTAGATATAAAGTAAAACACCATATAGTGTGATATACGGGAATAATTCAAAGTATTCATACCTTAGGAAGTTTGAAATGTCTCATTCTTAGAATTACGCCCAGAAAGTAGAGAATAGTCACGTTTACTTAAGAATCACCTAATCTCGTAAGAAATCAGGACATAATATTGGATTTACAGTTTACAGATTGTCCTTTTTTAACAAGGACAATGATTATTTGTGTTAAAATGGGTATGAGAAAAAAATCAATATGTGTGACAAATCGGGGAAGGCTGTATTGGCTTTCCTCACTTTTAATAAAAAATAAATTATGAATTTATAGAAATGATGCAATAAAAAGATGTGTATCGTTGTTAACTATATAGGAGGAGTAGAAGATGATGCTGTTTACTTTTGTTCTCAGTGAGAATGATCCCTTGAAAAAAGAATACAAGCTTATCGATATTGATGAGCATCTATTTGTAAGAATCGGAGAAGGAGATTCGGAGGCACTGGATGAGTTATATCATCTTACAGAAAGATCTCTGTATGCTTTTACTGTGTCACTGACACGGGACCACGAAATGGCTCTTGAAATCATGCAGGAAACCTATCTTAAAATCCTCTCG
>DATIRH010000341.1:0-5790 GCA_035469845.1 Proteiniclasticum sp.
TCAAGAAATCGGGCAGGTATGATACTCAAGACCCGGCAGAACTAAGTAATGATAAGAAATTTTCTTATGTGACCGATGCAGAGGACCGACTGGTGCTTGAAGGGGTTCTTGAGAAATTGACTGAAGAAGAAAGAAAAATCATTCTGCTTTATGCTATTTCTGGCATGAGGCATCGTGAGATTGCTGAGAGCCTAGATATGAAACTCTCCACGTTGCTCTCGAAATATCATAGAGGACTAAAGAAATTAAGGAGCTATCTTGAAAAGGAGGAAGAAAAGGCATGAACGAAACGGAAATTGTAGAAAGGATTAAAAATATCCTGGACAGTGCGCCCATTGACCTTCTGAATCAGATCAAGGCGGAACCTGTTGAACAGATGCTGAAACATGATGAAATCACCAGGCAGAAGAGAGAGAAATCCGTCATGGCTAAAATGATTCCATTGGCTGCAGCTGCAATTCTGCTTCTTATCTTTGGAACATGGCGATTTCAATATTTTGCAGCATATACTGAAATATATATGGATATCAATCCCAGTATAGAGCTTGTAACCAACAGAAAGAATCAGGTCATTGATATAAAAACCGGAAATACAGAAGGAGAAGAACTGATAAAGAACATCTCCTATAAAGGTAAGGGATATCTGGAAGTCACAAGTGAACTTCTTGATGAACTGATCGTAAGCGGATATCTGAGTGAATCTAAAGAGCTGATACTTCTGTCTGTATATAATAAAAACATGGAGAAAGAAGCCTCTCATCTGAAAGAACTGGACCAGTATATTCATGAATACCTTACAAGCAAAGGTATTGACACTGTAATACTGGGACAGAAAATAGAAAAGACCAATACTCTGAGCGATTATGCGAAAGACTATGGTATTTCATTAAGTAAAATGACGTTCATAAGAAACCTGATGATTCTTCATCCTGAACTTGAAATAGAAGAACTGGTTGAGCTATCACTTCAGGAACTGGTTGAACTGAGCAGGCAGCTTGGTATTGATCTCAAGGGAATTATCGAGAGTCAGGACTGGGATAAAATTCCAGAAGACACTGAAAAACCGGAAGAGATTGAAAAACCGGAAGAACCGGAAGTATTACCAACGGAACCGGATGATAAAGATGATGACGATGACAAAGATGATAAGGGTAAAGACAAGGACGATAAAGATGATGAAGATGACAAAGAAGATGACGACGATAAAGATGATGACGACGATAAAGATGAAGATGACAAAGAAGATGACGATTAGTAATATTATTCCAGGTTATGCAATAAGGTAAGTTCATCAGTAAAACCGGATATAGAACAAAGGAGGAAAATATGAATTCGATCAAGATGCTAAGAAAAATCTGGTATATACCAGCTGTAATGCTAATTGGTGTAGTACTACTCTATATGTATATGACACAGCCTACTTTACGATTTGTCGTAGATGTTAATCCAAGTATTGAAGTGGTGACGAATAGACTTGAAAGAGTTGTTGAAGTGAATCCACTAAATGATGATGCAAAAGAGATGCTTGAAGGATATGTAATCAAAGATAGTTCCCTGGAGAAAACAGTAAATGATTTAGTGGACCGTATGATTTTCGAAGGATATATACAGGGAGGTCAAGATAATCTGGTCATGATTAGTGTGAGTGATGAGGATGCGGATCAGAAGACCGTGGATAAGATCAACCTTTCAATCAAAGCTTATCTTGAAAATAAACAAATTGAAGCCACACTTTTACAGACCAATCTGGATATTGCAGAGGATGATCTTACCGGCAAGGAAAGAGCCATAAGAAAAATGACTGAACTTGGCGTCAGTTTAAGTGAAGAAGAACTTTCCCAGATGACTTTAAAAGAACTTTTCGAATACAGTAGAGCGCAAAACATTCCTCAAGAAGAACTCTTTCATATTATCAGCGGATATCTGTATGATGATAATTCCAGTGAAACAGGAATGTTGACAGCAGAAGAAATACGCGCCATTGCGCTACTTAAAGTGCCTGGAGAGATTATAAAAATTGAACTGGATGATGGCGAATATGAAGTGAGAGTACTGAGTGAAGGCAAAAGATATGAACTGGAAATCGATGCTTACACTGGTGCTGTAAAAGAAATTGATAGTAAAAACCTGGATAACGATGATGATAAGAATAACAATCGAGATAAAGACAAAAAACCAGCCAAGAAATCAGAAAAAACTAGACTGACTATGGATGAAGCTAGAAAAATAGCGCTTGATAAAGCCGATGGAACAGTCGTCGAGGAGAAATTGGATGGCGACGAGTATAAGTTTGAAATTCATCTCAATGGAAAGAAATATGAGATCGAAGTGTATGCTGATACTGGAGCCATCACAGAGTATGAAGTTGAAGATTTAGATGACGATGATAAAGATGAAGAAAAAAAATCAGAAAAAGAGAAGCTCACCATGGATGATGCGAGAAAGATCGCTTTAAGCAAAGCAAATGGTAAGATTGTAGAAGAAGAACTAGACGATGACAGCTATGAATTTGAAATTCAATTCAATGGAAAAGAATATTCAATAGAAATTAATGCCTTCACAGGTAAAATTGATAAATTTGAAGTTGATGAAGAAGACTAGACAGAAAAGCTGAATAAACAAAAAGACAGATGGCAACATCTGTCTTTTTGTTATCTATAAATAGTATATACATGTATTTAAAGAATATGTTTTATCAATTCATATTGTTATTGAGTACCTGTTGAAGAAGCTCGTTCAGCTCATTTATGTTAACAGCATCAGCTTGTTCATCGCTGATCTTGTACTTATCTTTCAGAAGAAGGATTCGTCGTAAACTCTCATCGATCCGATCTTCCGAGATTTCACCGCTCGTGACGGCATCAATGAGAGCGGATAGGACAGAATCTATTTTATCATAATCGTTTGCTACCATGACAATATCTGTGCCTGCCTGAACTGAAAGCACAGCAGCTTCGTCCAGACCGTAATTTGAATCAATGGCCTTCATGGTCATATCATCTGTGATGACGACGCCATTATAGTTGAGCTTTTCTCTTAGGATGTCACTGATTATAGTTTTGGAAAGAGATGAGGGAAGATTTTCGTCTATCTCCGGAAGCAGCAGATGCGCGATCATGACCATATCAGCACCTGATTCAATTGCATTTGCAAATGGAATCAGCTCCAGTTCTTCTAGCTCCCCTATGGACTTCTCAATGACAGGTAAGGACAGATGGGAATCAACTGATGTATCCCCATGACCAGGAAAGTGCTTGATGGTAGGGATGATATTCACTTCCTGAAGCCCTTTCATGGTGGCAATACCAAGACTGCTCACAATCTCCGGACTGATACCGAAGGAGCGGTCTCCGATGACGGGATTATTTGGATTACTGTTGATATCAAGTACAGGAGCAAAATCTATGTTGAAGCCATAGGCTTTCACAAGTTCTCCGAGGGCTTTTCCTATTTCAAAAGAAAAGTCAGGATTACTAAACGAACCTATCTTCAGACTGGATGGGATCTTCACTAAGTCGCCTGGTAGTTTCGATACTCTTCCGCCTTCCTGATCGACACCGAAAAATAGAGGAACCCTGTTTTTGGCATTCGCTGATTTCAGTGCGTTTACGTAGTTGATGGTCTGATCAGGACTTACAAGATTATGACCATTGAAGATGATTCCACCAACCTTATCCTCTGTGATGAGTCTGATTGCTTTTTCATCGGCGACCGTTCCGCTGATTCCGGCAAAGATCATCTGTCCGATCTTCTCTTCCAGTGTCATGTTATGGATCCTTTCTGATAGAACAGCTGCTGGATGCTGATCTGTAATTTTAATGGAGATATGATCTAATTTGGGATGATCCTCATCTTCACTATACTGGTCAAGAATCCATTTCAGAGTGTAATTTTCATTGATCAGGTAGGTCAGTATGATCTGATTATGGGCTGAATCCTCATAGGGAGTGATATCATCAGGTTGTCCCAGTACTTCAGTTATATCCGTATAGACGATTTCCTGGATCTCCGGTTTGTAGGAACGCAGATCAGCTGCTATGGACTGAACATAGTTTACCGTAATATGCTCCGAAAGATAGACTGCATATTCTCCTTCAGAGGTTTCTTCAAGGGAGTCTGGTTCACCATATTTGGACTGAACATCATTCTGGCTGGATACTCCTGCCACGAGAGGGGACTGAGAGATTTTTCCTTCTTCTGCATCGGTATAGATTTCTTCGATAAGAGTAAGGATTTCACTACTTGTCTCATTTTCTTCTTTCATTTCATTGGCGTCCTCTTTAATATCTATTTCTGGAGCTGACTGGCTCTGTTCTATAGCAGGGATTCTTTTATTCTTAAATATAAAAAATACGAAAAGACTCATAATAATTATGAGCATTGTATATAATATTTTTTTGGACATGGTATCTCCTTACAGGGAACACAGGTTATTTTCAAATGGAATTTAGTTGCCCTGATTCATCATTGGTTTTTCGATAAATTTGTTTTCTGCATTTATCCCAACTGTAAGTCTACCATTTTATGTTTAATTCCATTGGGCTATTCGGTTACCATTGTAAGAACAATGAAACAAGAAAAAGCATCCATCTGTGAAGATGAATGCTTAAGTATGACACTTTTCTATGGTTTTCAGTCCCATTGTCCGGGGAACCTCTGTTTTTTAAGGGGAGCGAATTTTCTGTTGTGGTTTGCTACTTCTTCCTCAGGAAGATCCTCAAAGACCTCTGAATAAGTGTATTTTCCTTCAACACCGTTTAGACTGTTCTCTGATATTTCTATGGCCATGAAGGCATCAAAGTTCTTTCCGTCTGCGGTGGTGATGCTGAAGTGATCACAGGTTTTGAATCCCACTCTAGGATAATAATCTGGTTCACCAAAGATGATGATTCCCTTATATCCTTTCTCTTGTGCAAGCTGCATGGTCTCTTTTATAAGCAGTTCTCCGATACCACAGCCCTGCCAGGATGGATCGACACAAAGAGGTCCGAAGGTGAGGACTTCATGGGTTCCATTTTCTCCTGTGACCTTTGCTTTAGAGTAGAAGATAGCACCAAGGATTTCACCGTCTTTCACCGCGATTCGGCTAAGCTCTGGCAGATAATCCATATGTGCTCTCAGTTTATGCACAAGATAATGCTCATCACAGCCCAGATGGTGCTTGTTCCAGAAAGCGCGCTGTGTCATAGCTTCCACTTCGTGGTAGTCGTCTTCAGTTTCCTGCCTGATTTCAATCTCTTCAGGTCTGATTTTTACTTTCTTCTCAGGAGACCAGCCCAATTCAAACCGGACTTCTTTACGTTTAATATCATTGTTACTGTAGGCGCAGGTATCAAGGCCTATGAGAGTGAAACCTTCATGCTGGTAGAAACCGATGGCATTCACATTACAGGATTGTGTTTCCAGAATGATGCAACGCCTTCTCTCTCTTCTTGCCTGTTCCTTGGCAATCTCCATGAGTTCATGACCAAGTCCCTTCTTCTGATGGTCTTCTCTTACCCAGATCTCTGTGATGCGTAGCCTGTTTGACCAGATTTCAGGATCTGTTTCCATCGCTGCAATGAGTTCGCCTTTATCAAAAACACCCCAGGCATAGGCGTTTTCTCGGTAATCTGCATAAAGCTTATCCGGATCATCGTATTCTTCAGGGAAATGAGTGATAGGTTCGGTCAGTTTCTTT
Organism: Proteiniclasticum sp.; assembly: GCA_035469845.1. Taxonomy (GTDB): domain Bacteria; phylum Bacillota; class Clostridia; order Clostridiales; family Clostridiaceae; genus Proteiniclasticum. The sequence goes on from DATIRH010000341.1 coordinate 5,681, forward strand.
TTCTGTATTTCGATGCTGAATCTGTTGGTATTTCTTTCCATATCCACATCGTAATATTCATCTGTTGTATATCCTATGGGCACTATGGTGCCTTTCCATTTATCCTTAGG
>DATIRH010000342.1:0-2517 GCA_035469845.1 Proteiniclasticum sp.
ACCCTGTCCTTCTTCTCAAGAAAATCGAGAATTTTTTCTCTTCCATCTTTTTCTTTTCCAAGTACATCATATACACTTCTGATGAGACTGTAGCTCAAGTAGGAAAGTCTTCTTTCCCTGTATGACTCTGGTCTTCTTGTAAGCACTTCTTCCATGAGAAAATCAAGACCTTCCATAGCATCTTCCTCGCTTTTATTCAGCACATGAAGCTTGATGCTGTTTTCGGAGTTCATCAGAGCCAGGTCGTATTTTTTATTCTCCTCATAAGAGGCTTTCACCTTCAAAGGACCAAACTCCGTGATAAAGGAAACGGCATCATTATACGCTTGGGTCAGTTCTCCCAGTTCCTCATGAAATCCGCTGACCCCCATATAGACTTCTTCCCCGAAGCCGTCCTGGAAAAACTTTCTGGTTCTCTTGATGCTGTTTTCCAGCTCATTGAAGTCCAGCGTCTTTTCTCCGAAGAGAAAGAGAATCTTTTCCTTTCCTTCCAGATCCGCAAGGATGGTCAGATTCTTTTTGCTGAAGAACCCTCTTACCACATCCATGGTCTCCACATCCTCTGAGGTGAGGTTCTCTTCGTAAAGCACCACGCACTTATAGCGAAGCTCCTGAGAAAAAAGACCCATGAGATGTTTCTCGAAGAATCTGGAGTCCACGCTCTTTAACAGAATCTTACTGATGATGGACTTCTCCTGGAAATCTTCCACACTATAAGCTTTAGGACCACTGGAGTCTTTCAGATTTTCTTTCCTACCCTGGTCAAGAGACAAGATCACCTGATCGATGACTTCCTTCAGTTCTCCGTCCGTATAGGGCTTCAGGAGATAATCGGATACACCAAGCTTAATGGCTTCTTTGGCATAGGAGAACTCGGCAAAAGCCGTGATGAGAACCACCTTGATCTTCGGGTGGGTACGGCTCACCTGAGCCGCCACTTCCAGCCCATCGATTTTAGGCATCTGTATGTCAAGCAGGAGAAGATCCGGTTCTTCTTCCTTCATTAGAGACAGCACTTCTTCACCGTCATGGGCAACCTTCAGGATTGTAAGATCCCACTTGTAGTTCTCCTCTATAAACGTTCTTAGATAGTCTCTTTCCTGGATTTTATCATCCGCAATAATGATCTTATACATCTTCCACCCTCCTCTTGAAGAGATTCAGAATCACTGCAGTACCTTTTCCTTCTTCACTTCTGATGTCAAAAACGTCTTCTCTGTCATAGAGGAATTGAAGTCTTCTGATGACATTAAGAAGCCCGATATGACCTTCATAGTTTCCGCTGGACACTTTTTCAATGATGTCTTGTGGTATTCCTTTCCCGTTGTCCTCCACTTCCACCACGACCCGGTCTGCTCTTTCAATGATCCGGATATCGATCTTTCCACCAGAAGTCACCGAACTCATACCGTGCATCACCGCATTTTCAACCAGTGGCTGAATCACAAGTGGTGGAACTTCCAGCACTTCATTTCCGTAGGCTTTGCGTACATCAAGACTTATTTCCACCCGGTCTTTAAGGTGCAGCTGCTGTATGAAGATATAGGAGTTTAAAAGCTCGATTTCATCATCCAGCGGAATGATTCCCTTCTTCTTTCCCAGACTGCTTCTTAGGATCTTGGAGGTTTCTTTGATCAGCTTGATGGACGTTTCCTTCTCTCCGAACTGGATATGCCGGATAACGATACTTAAGGTGTTAAAGAGAAAATGAGGATTGATCTGAAGCTGAAGCTCCTTCATCCTGCTTTCTGCAAGCATTCTCTTCTGCTGTTCGTACTGGATCTGACTTTTCGTATAAGCCTCAGTCTGCTCGATGAGATCCTTGATTTCATCTTTCATGTTGTTCATGGTATCTATATAGACATTGACATCCATAAAGTCAGTACGTTCCACATTCTTCACTGCAAAATTTCGGTTTCCGATCTCATAAACCACCTGGGCCGCTTCTTCGAGCTTCTTCTTCACGATCTTTGCGATGAAAAGTGTGAAGACAATAAGAGAGAGCAGGATGAGAAAGGTCAGTCCGTTGGAAAGATTCTGCATATTCTGATACCAGGTCATGTTCGCTTCATTCATGTCATTCATCTGATTAAGATAAGAAGAGGCGAGGCTGTTCAGCTGCGCGGAAATCCGCTCACTGAGGAGCACGATATAATCCAGGTCCCGAGAGAGGGTTCTATCCTGGACTTCATAATTCTCGTAGAGCATGATCATTTCGTTTCGATGTTCCAGCATCTGGAAGACAATCCGATAGTTCATGTTGGACCTCTCATCTTCTTTAAAAACGGAAGAGAGCTCCTCCAGAGATTGTATGACGTTTAAAGTTGCCACCTCATATTCCCCATAATCTCCTTCATTTCTGTCTCTGTTGTAGAGACGAAATGAGAGCCTTGACTGGTCATAGCTGACTACCGTTTCATTGATCTTCTCATAATCTTCCAGCATCTTCTGGTTCCGGTCAAAAATCACCATATCAAGCCTTGTATCCACAATGGCTGAAAACAGGAAGACCAGTAT
>DATIRH010000343.1:0-5120 GCA_035469845.1 Proteiniclasticum sp.
GCCAGGAATCGATGGACTAACAAGGGAGAACATCGTAGAAATCGCCATGGAGGTTACGCTGAGAGACGGCACTGAAAAGACGGTCATTCTGAAAGACATAGCAGATATTTCCGTAACGGAAAGCGTCATGGCCATACGTCGAATCAACCAGAGCAGATACATGACTGTCTCCGCTTCCATCGCAGACGGATACAACATCGGACTGGTAGGAAGAGACTTTGAGGATAAGCTCAGCAGCATATCGGTTCCCGAAGGATACGAGGTCACTCTGGAAGGTGAAAATGAAACCATCAGAGATACCATGAAGGACCTGGTAGCAATGATTCTACTTGCCATCGTGTTTATCTACCTTATTATGGTAGCGCAGTTCCAGAACCTTCTTTCACCGTTTATCGTATTGTTTACACTGCCATTGGCCTTTACTGGCGGATTCCTGCTTCTCTATATAGTAGGCATGGAATTATCCGTCATATCGATGCTTGGATTCCTTGTCCTTGCGGGTGTTGTTGTTAATAACGGAATCGTCTTTGTGGATTATGTGAATCAGCTAAGAGCAAGAGGATTTAACAAGAGAGATGCTCTGCTTCAAGCGGGAGCCACAAGACTCAGACCTATTGTCATGACAGCGCTTACGACAGTTCTAGCCATGGCTACCTTGGCTATGGGCTACGGCAGTGGTGCTGAAATGATGCAGCCTATGGCTGTGGTCACCGTAGGTGGCCTGAGTTATGCAACCCTTCTGACACTATTCGTTGTTCCGGTACTTTATGACCTCTTGAACAGAGAGAAGAAAAGAACTGCGGAGGATGAATCAGGCAGTGAAACATCTGCTTTAGATCAGGAGGATGCCAATGCTTAAAATAGAAAAATATACACAGAAACAGATCCTGATCTTTGAAGGGGTAATGACCCTACTTAGAGAAGGAAAGCAGATTCACGATTTAAAAGTGGCTGATATTGCAGAATCTGCAGGCATGGGAAAAAGTACAGCCTATGAATATTTTTCAAGTAAGGAGGAAATCATCAGAGAAGCACTGGCTTATCACCTGGAGCAGAACTTCATAGAATTGACAGAGTTTGTCTTCCAGGAAAAAACCTTCAAGGGCATGGCGAAAAATGTACTGGACTATCTTGAAAAAAGCCTGGAAGAACGTTTCACCGGAATCTTTCTTATGATGCTCACAGAAAAGCATGAGGAAATCAAGAAGGGTTCCTATATGGATGAGAACATCCGCAGTAAAATGGAAAGCATTGTTCTCTATCAGATTCAAAGAGCCATGGATGTAGGAAAACAGGATGGAGTGATTGGAGAAGAGATGAGCCTCGAAGATGTGAAGATGACTTCTTTCGGATTCTTCACTGCCTATGTGCAGGAACTGGTACCTCTTAAAATCACAGAGTGCAGAGTGCAGACAGCTGAAATGAGTGAAGATCAGACCAAAGTGGAAGTTGACATTCTTAAGGCGAGGACATTGAAACTACTGCTAAAGACTCTCGCTTAGTAACTATAATAGAAAATCAAATTGCAAAAGCTCGAAATCCGCATCTGTGCAGATTTCGAGCTTTTCTATCTGGATGTATTTTCAATAAACTGGATCATATTCCAGGTTTTCAATATGGTCAAGAAGTTCTATGTTTGTGATGGGGTTACCTGAGAGTCTCAGTTCCTCGAAAGATTCAAATTCTTCCAGAGGACTGACGTCTTCAATCTGATTGTTGATCAGTTCAATCTTTATCAGAGTGGTGATGTTTTTAAGTGGGCTGATATCTTTGATCAGATTCTGATAGAACTCGATTTGTTCCAAAGAAGGTAGCTGTGATAGTGGAGCCAGATCCTGTATTTTGTTTCCATATGCCGAGAGGCGTTTTAATCCTGTAAGTGAGGCTACTGGAGAAAGATCTTCCACATTATTCCAGTTTAAGGACAAGTACATGATTGCGGTTTTATCTTTTAATGGGCTCAGATCGGAAATTTTATTTGTGTTTAGATTGAGGCTGATCAGGTTCTCAAATTTCTCCAGGAAGCCAATATCTTCCACCTGACTCTGGTAGAGATTAAAGATCCGGACAGTCTTCAGTACATTTTCAGGCAGGGTGTCGTAATCAATCTCGGGCTGTAGTGTGATGTAGAGTTTATCAAGATTTTTGAAATGCTTCAGGTCAGCAAGTGATCTGAGGGTTCCGAATCCTTCATATCTGACATCTTCATATTCGAAAGCGTCTTCATTGAAATGAATGATGCTTATCTCAGTTTCACCCGCGGCAGCAAGAAAGATGAATTCATCCGCTGCAATTTTGATGTTTGTATATTTTTCAAGATCGCTTGTATAGATTTCCTCTTTGCCCAGTTCTTTTTTTAGCAGCTCAAGAAACACCGGGTCTTCAAAGACGATGGGTTCATTATCGGAAGGTGTTTCAGCAGGTTCTTCATCTTCTGCACTTGGATCCACTGATGCGTCAGCATCTTCATTGCCTTCATTTTCTGTGCCTGATTCTTCAGAAACCGGGTTCTCCGTAGAAGGGTTCTGGTTACTTTCAGTCGAGCAGGAACAGCCGATGGCAAAAATCAGTGTCAGTAAGAGTGTCATAAGTATCAGTGAAGTTTTCTTTAGATTGCCGGTCATCTTTATCACTCCTTAAAGCACAGAGGCTGTGGCCTTCTGCTTATTAATATGATTTCATTTTACGCTCATAAGTAAGTCAAGACAATATAATTCTGAGTGTTAAAAAATAGTAATTGATGAGTATATTGAAATAGAAAAAGTGAACATTAGCCTGAAGCTTTCCAGCATCAGATTCATGTTCACTTTCCTTTTCTCTATTTATTTTTCAGCGCTTCTTATTCACCGGTTTTAATTCGATTCAGCTCTTCCAGGTCAAACTTCTTCATCTGGAGAAAAGCCTCAGTGATTCTTCGGACTTCTTCATCAGTTCCTTCAAAGAGAATCTTATTCATGTCTTCAGGAACAATCTGCCAGCTGATCCCATACTTGTCCTTGATCCATCCGCACTGCTCCGCTTCGGGTACATGGGATAAAAGATCCCAGTAATAGTCTATTTCTTCCTGATCTTTACAATAAATCATAAGTGAAAAGGCTTCATTGAAAGTGAAGTCTCCACCTTCTCCATGATCCATGACGACGAGTGGGAAGCCTTCTATTGTAATCTCGCCATAATTCACCTTCGCGTTTTCCGCGTGTGGTTCACCTGGCTGATAGGTCGATACTTCTCCTTTTTCAGCGTTCTAGAATACAGAAAGACTGGCCTTAATAAAATCTTCCGCCTTGCCCAAAGCTTCTCCTGCGAATAGAAGAACTGGTCGTATTCTAGGGGTGGTTTCGTACTCTTCATTGAGCATCAGCTGCCATGTCAGGCCATAACGGTCTTCAATCCATGCATACCAATGGCTGAAAGGATAGTCATCTAATGGCATAAGATCTTTTCCGCCTTCGATAAGTGTATTATATAGTCTGTTCACTTCCTCCTTATCCTTGCACGCGATCATGAGGGAAATGGAAGGATTAAATTTGAAATAGGGACCTGCACTGATGGCATTGAAGTTAATGCCTGCCAGATCGAAATCCACAATCATGGTGTCACCGGAGGGTGTATCAGGAAGAACAGTGGTGCCGTTCAGTTTAGAGTTCTCAAACAGTGATATATAAAGCTCTGCAGCTTCAAGGGCTTCTTTGTCAAACCACAGATGGGGTACGATTTTCTGCATGAATAACGCGCCTCCTTATTTTATTTTATGGCTGAATTATAGCAGAAATTATTTGGATAATCAAAATTTAACAAAGTCATAGTAGTCCATCATATAAGGCATCTTATAAGGCTTACACGCAAACATTTGGTAAGGGCTGTCGGTGTCTGATACAATAGAAATATGAACCAGATTAATAGAAATGTTAGAAAATGATAATAACTGATGGAGATGGAATAAATGAGTGAAATCTTAAGAATGACACCAGGACCTACCTATGTTACAGAAAGAGTCAGAAGAGCCATGTCGATGCCGATTCTCAATCCGGATATGGAGGAGGAGTTTTTCGAGAAGTACATGAGTACCCAAAAGCTTCTGGAAGAAATCTATCAGACCAAAGATGAAGTGCTGATTTTAAACGGGGAAGGAATTCTTGGTCTTGAAGCTGCCTGTGCGTCTCTTATTGAGCCTGGAGATAAGGTGCTTTGCATAGACAATGGGATTTTCGGCCATGGCTTCATTGATTTTGTGAAGCTCTATGGTGGAGTCGTCACTGTATTTGATAGTCCCTATGATGAAGCAGTGGATGTGGTGAAGCTGAAGAGCTTTCTTTTAGAGCATCATGATTTCAAGCTGGCAACTGTTGTTCATTGTGAAACCCCTGCGGGAATCACAAATCCAGTGGAGAAGATCTGCCCGCTCTTAAAATCTTACGGGATCATATCTGTTGTAGACAGTGTGTCTGCCATGGTGGGAGAGCCCATGAAAATGGATGAGTGGAAAATGGATGTTGTCTTAGGCGCATCCCAGAAATGCATTTCCGCACCTCCTGGCCTGACCCTTGTAGGGATCAGTAAGGATGCGAGAGCAGCCATGGAAGAGAGAAAAGTGCCTGTGGCTGGATTCTATCTCAACCTTATGATCTTTGACGGGTGGTATGAAAAGAAATGGTTTCCCTATTCTCAGCCTGTGAGTGATATCTTTGCCCTGGAAGAAGCACTCAAAGCGGTTCTGGAGGAAAATGACATTCTAGGAAGGCATAAACGCCTGGCGGATGCCACTAGAAAGGCTGTGACAGAAGCGGGGCTGTATCTCTATGCGAAAAACGGATATGCAAATACGGTGAGCACGATTCTTCTACCTGAAGGAATCTCCTTTGACTCACTGAAGGAAGAGATGCTGAAGAATCATAAGATTCTCATCGGTGGAGCCTTCGATTATCTGGGGAATCAGGTGTTCAGAATCGGACATATGGGCGAGAATGCAAGAGAAGAGAAGCTGTACAGGACGCTTAAGGCGCTCCATCTTTCATTAATATCTTTAGGTGTGGAGCTGAAAGAACCGATGCATGAAGTTTTCGTGAAAGAGCTGAAGGAGAAGGAGTAAATTTTATGAATTCAGAAAAAATAACGGTAAG
>DATIRH010000344.1:0-6058 GCA_035469845.1 Proteiniclasticum sp.
AGAAGGGTCTTGAAACTCTCAGGAGGAGAACAACAACGCGTAGCTATAGCAAGAGCGCTGTCATACAATCCATCCATCATCATCGCTGATGAACCCACAGGGAACCTGGATGGAGAAACCGAGGCACAAGTGCTTAAAATATTAAAGAATCTGGCACATAATGAAAACAAGTGTGTAATTGTAGTGACACACTCGGAAAAAGTCGCGGATGAAAGTGATGTAGTATATAGATTGTGATTATTGGATGAGACTCCTCGATTGTTTATATTGTGAACCGGAGAGTATGTATTCCTCCGGTAATTCATTAAGCTTGATCCTTTGAACATTTTAGGATCCTTTCATCGGCTGAAATCAAAAAACCAGTACAGAAGCAAAGGTTATATCCTGAAGATTTCATATGAAGCCTTTCGTATAATGAATATGTATTATAATAAGTGGAGGGGCCATGTTGGAGCCCTCCACTTCATTTTTAAAAAGTTAAGTGATGAAAGAAAAATATAATATATAATTGATTTAGTGAGAAGCTTTAAACAATTTTTTACAAAGCAGAATATCATATTCAGCAGAAACACATAAAGAGATTTCATTGAGAAGTAAAGAAAGGTGGATTTCCGCAAAGCGCGGTCATAATATTTTGGAGGTATCTATATGGGAACCTTTTCTATAAGAACAGAGAATTTTGAATGGATTAATGGGAGTAAAGATGACCCGGAAGATTTATGTCTCCACGGGAAGGTGGTTGCGTACATAGGGAAAGTGAAACTGGAATACGATGCTACAGTAAGTGCCACCGCACTATATCTGTTAAAGACACTTACTGAAGATCATATTATAAACACAGATAATCAGATGCTTCCTTGCTGCGGATTCTTTTATATTCCAAACGAGAAATTGGATAATGTTGTTATCAGTGGTTGCGACAATGGCATAGATTGGTCCGTTATTCATGATGGTGACAACGTTATCCTTGAACTGGAAGATGGGACAAAAGAAAGTGTTTTCATCGAGGATTATAGTGAAGCTGTATATGACTTTGCGGATAAAGTTGAAGGATTTTATAATTCCTGTTCACCAAAAGTGATACCAAAGGATGATTTTGAACGTGATGGCTATCTTGCTTTTTGGAATGAGTGGCATAGAAGAAGAGGCATGATTGAAGCTATCAGGGTTATTGAACTTCCAAATCATATCAAAATCTCCTACTTTGAGAGGGGTTTATCATCAGGAACCCCAGTAATTCTGCTGCATGGATTAGCCGATTCCTGGCATGTCTTTGAACCCCTCATACAGTATCTACCTAAGTCAATGCACATATTTTCCATATCCTTAAGAGGCCATGGAAATTCAAGCTGCCCGGACAAAGGCTTTGGCACCAGGGATTTCGAAGGAGATCTTGTGATGTTCATGGATTCGCTGAATATTGAAAAAGCCGTTATTCTGGGGGGTTCCAGCGGAGGCTTTCCAGCCAGAAGTTTTGCTGTGAATTATCCGGAGCGCACAGCAGCCCTAGTGCTTCTTGGCTCTCCTGCAACTCTTCAGGGTATTCCTTCTGTTCAGGAGGTTTGGGACTCAGGCATATCGAAATTGACAGATCCGGTTGATAGGAAATTTGTGTATGGTTTCGCAAGGAGCACTTTATCTAAGGCGATTACCCAAGAGTTCATGGAGATGATGTTAAAGGAAAACCTGAAACTTCCAGCAAGGGTATGGCGGGATACTACGGAAGGTATTATGAAGGAGGAGTTTCCGGGGCAGCTAGGCAAAATCAGTTCTCCTACCCTTATCATCTGGGGAGACCAGGACAAGCTCCTAACTAGAAGAAGTCAAGAGGAGTTGGCGAGAGTGATACCTGATTCCAGGCTTGTTGTTCATGAAAATGGAGGGCATATGCTATATTGTGAAGATCCTGAAGGTGTTGCATCCTATATTGCCACTTTCATCGAGGAAATTCAAAGTGTAAATCATCATAAGAAACAATAAAAACAACAATATCTCAACTCACAGAAGGTGAATTGAGATATTGTTGTTTTTTGGTTACTCTATTAAGCTCATGATATGCCATCTTAATGAGTTGATTTTCAGTCCAGTATTTTATGGAAAATCAGATCATCAATATATTCACCGGTTGATACATCTCTATGATGCCTTAATACAGTACCTGCATGGGTGAAATTCAGCTTTTTTATGGCGTTTATGGAAGCAATGTTGTTGCTGTATACATAGATCCTGGCAATAGTGACGCCTTCATTTTTCATTTCTTTTAAAGCAAAGTCCGTCAGCTTTACCGCAAGACCGATGCCCCGGACATGTGGGTGTGTGGCTGCGGACAGAAAAGCAGCATGTCTTTTTTCTTCCGTCATCTCTCTTCGTCCTTTGACAAGGCATAGCACCTTATGGGGATCTTCTTTCGATATAGCCACATACGTCAGCTCGGAAGGGTTTTCCACAAAAGATTGAATTTCTTCTTTTTGCGAGATTTCCGCAAAAGACATGTCTATTTTTTCTGCTTTTATTCCCTGAAATAGTGTCCAGATACTTTCTGTATCGTCCGCATGCATTTTCCTGAAAATGTAACTCATCATACCACCTCTTTACTTGCTTCTTTAATCAGGATGAACAACTTCAATGTACAGAAGACAGATAGTTCTATTCGTTTACGATATTGACCGGATCACCCTGAATGAAGGAAGCGATGTTTGTGGATAGTAGCTTGATTAGCCTCTGTCTGGATTCCAGACATTTCCAGCCAATATGTGGAGTGAGGATGACATTGTTCATGTACAAAAGAGGATTGTTCAGATCTGGAGGTTCCTGTTCGAGCACATCCAGGGCTGCACCCGCTATGACCTTGTCCTGCAAAGCTTTGATCAGATCAACCTCATTGATGACTGAACCTCTTGAAGTATTGATGAGGAATGCTGAAGGCTTCATTTGGCCTAGTCTGTTTTTATTGATCATGTGCTTTGTTTCAGGTGTGAGTGGGACGTGGATGGAGATGAAGTCGCTCTGTTTCAGAAGGTCATCCAATGAAACTGATCTGATGTGGGGATTCTCATAGACTCTAGCTGTGCGGGTGTTCGTCAGAACCTCCATACCTAGAGCAAGAGCGATTTTTATGACCTGGTTTCCGATTGCTCCTGCACCAAGGATGCCAAGAGTTTTGTTTTGAATCTCCAAATGAGGAACCTGAAGGTGGCTGGTGAAGTTGGTGAAATTTTTGTTCCTGAGCATCTCTTGCTGACGGATCATGGATGAGCTCAGATTAAGCATGAAGGTGATCACCAGCTGTGCGACGGCTTCGGTGCTATAACCAGGCACGTTGCAGACTGCAATTCCTTTGCGCCTAGCCGCTTCAAGGTCGATATTATTATATCCTGTACCGGCTTCGCAAATTAGCTTCACAGAGGAAGGGAATCGCTCGATCAGGTCACCATTCATGGGAAGCTCCTTTGTGATGACAATACTTTGACCATTTACCCTTTTTATGATTTCTTCATCATTGCTCTCATCATAACTTGTAAGGTTACCAAAAGCATCTAACTGTGAAAAATCTAGCTGTTGGTCGAAATCAAGTCTAGCTGAGTTTAAGAATACGATGTTTTCCATGTTATTCCTCCTAGTTTTATATTGCTATTAATGATCGAGAAGTTATGCTACTCATGCATCACGATTGAGAAAATTTGGAGAAAATTACCAAAATTCTAAATTGGAACAAGAGACCATCAGCCAATCATTAGGCCTACATCTATTCCTATCATTCCCACACTCCATTGGAGAGGCAAACCAAAGAGAGCTTCACATAACTTCTCTGTAAGTCCTTTCCCCAATACACCAGCTTTCTGTCGGTGATCTAGGAACAGCAGGTATGAGCTGTTTCCTACCTCCTGTTTAGAGTATCATCGACAAGCGTACGAAGAATTTCTTCAATGTTTCTCTTGAATAATGATAAGTGTCCGTCATTGGGATAATACTTTGCTTTGCTCTGTGCAATGGCATTTTCCATATAACGCCCCATATTGATTGGTGCGTTCTGATCTGCCTCGCCATACCAGAGAAATACAGGGATCTGGATATCGTGCGGATCAAAATCCCATTCTGTGACCATTAATCGTGTATCATACTGAGCTCCGCGAGGCCCTTTTCTAAGGGCTTCCTGGATCATGGCAAGAAATCCCTGTTGCACTTCGGGGAGTGCAACAACGGCACGGTCAGCTTCAGGAAGCGCGGTGAGCGCGTTTGAAATTATTTTATTGGGGGCAAGACGCGTCATCAGACCCATCGAGCGCAGAATCATGCGTGAAAGCCAGGGCTTCTGGTGGGATAAATCCATGAAGTTGCGGCTATTTTTGTTAATACCATCAGCGAGACCAGGTTCGGTGAATGGCGCTGTGCCACTGACAATACCAACCCTGGTGATGCGGTCTGGAATTGCCAACGCGCAGGATGCAGCATAGGGTCCGCCTCCCGAATACCCTAGAATGGCGAAACGTTCGAGCTTCAGGTGATTGGCAAGTGCAACAACATCCTTGGGCCAATCCATGAAGCGGCGGTTGGGCTGGAAGTCAGAAAGTCCGCTTCCAGGACGATCAGGAGCAATCATACGGATGTTGAGCGATTCGAGCAAGGCTTCGCTCCCGAATAGGTTAAATTCGATACGGGCGCTGGGTGAACCGTGGAAGTAAAAGAGTGGGGTTCCATTGGCAGGACCGTATTCGTTGAAGTAGAGTTTTCGTCCCTCACGAAGGGTGATCTGCTGATTGAGTTTGGTCATGGCGTGTCTCCTCTCTATTTATCTTGCGATTTATTTTTCCTCCGTTGCAAGGTGGGTTTAAAGATTTTCCAGGAAGTGTGAATCGAAGAATTACGTAAGGCTGATCAGTTAGCTTTTAAGCGATTTTTCGGTGAGGGCGAGGGTGTCAATTCCACACGCTCCGAATATCCACTTTTGGATAGAAGATGCGCAGCATGGCTTGATCAGTGTAGTCAGAGTCCATAAAAATTGAATTAGCACCAGCGTATTTATTGTGCTTATCTTAGTAACTATTGTATCATATTGGCTGGTTTATCAGTCTAAATTGTATTGGAGATAACCATCTAAAATCAGTATAATCTTTTGATGATTATACTAATAGATGAACTAATCAATTGCTTGAATCACATCGAATATTGGCATCATCTTTGCACTTAGCTGTACAACCTCCAAATAAATCCAGGAAAACTTAGGAATATTAATAAATTCCGCAGATTGCTAGGGCAGGAATATGGAATTAAAATTTGATGCAATATCTAATTGTACATTACTTGCAAATATGATAATATAACTGTTGGCAATTATTAGATATTATGTTGGGGGAGTGTATGAAAACTTTTAGTGAAATCATCGATTACATAGTCGCGGCAGGAAAAAGCAAGACAGAGAAAAAGTTTAGAGCATTAGTTTTACAAGGTATTTTAGCAGGGATGTTTATTGCTGTGGGTGCTATAGGCTATTTTAAGTTAGTAGCATATACAGTAGACCCAGGGATAGGGAAGTTCCTAGGAGCGCTTATATTCCCTACAGGAATCATCGCAATTTTATTATTAGGCAGTGAATTATTTACAAGTGACTGTATGGGTATTTTAAGTGTTTTCAAAAAGTCAGTTAAACTAGGCAGTTTTATGAAGATGCTTTTAATTGTTTTAGGTGCAAACTTGGTTGGTGCAATTATTATGACACTTTTAAGTACTGGGGCTGGAATATTCAGTGAGCATATGCTTGAGATCGTGAACAATAGCGCAGTGGCTAAAACTACCATGCCAATAAGTCAGATGCTTTTCAGTGCGATTTTATGTAACATTATAGTCTGCAGTGGTGTCATGATGGCATACAGTGCAAAGAATGTTACAGGTAAGGTCTTGGCAGTCTGGTTTCCAATCGCAGTATTTGTCCTAAGTGGTACAGAGCATATTGTTGCAAATATGTTCTATCTTACAATGGCATTTGTAAATGGAGCAGATATTACAATAACAGGAATTTTAATTAGCTTTGTAGTTGTGGCATTAGGAAACTTCATCGGAG
>DATIRH010000345.1:0-1744 GCA_035469845.1 Proteiniclasticum sp.
TAATCCCGCTCTGGCGGCAAGAGTCATGCTGAAAGCTTTTTTCTCCCCATGGATCACCAACTGGGTGCTTCCAGGACCGGATGCAGTTTCTTCCTCTACACCTCTTGAATATCTCGGTGGTGGTGTAAAGGTGGTTTCTGATGCAGTGCCTGATCTATATGATCTCTTTATGGGATTCAATCTGGGAGGGAATGTGGGAGAAACCAGTAAACTCCTGATTCTAGTAGGGATGGTCTATCTCATCGCGAGAAGAATCATCAATCCGAAGATTCCAATCTTCTATGTACTTACAGTGATGCTGGTGATGGGATTCTACTCCGGTTTCAACTTAAGCTTCATGGCAAGTCATGCATTTTCAGGAACACTGTTCTTTGCGGCGGTCTTTATGGCCACGGATTACAGTTCAGGTGCACTGACACCAGAAGGAAAGACAGTATTCGCCATCGGTGCGGGACTCCTTACAGCCTTCTTCAGAATTGCATTCACTTATCCAGGTGGAGTAGGCTTTGCCATTCTCATCATGAATGCGCTGGCGCCTTACATCGATCAGAAGCTGATGCCAAGAATCTATGGACATAAGAAAAGACCCGATGTCAGATTCAACAGACAGAAAAGAGCATAGGAAAAAAGAAGATAAATGGTATCTTTGCAACACATGAATAACTTTCCGATTTGAGATCAAGCTAAATATTCATGCTCAAGTATATTTTGGAGGTAAACAAGGATGAAAGATGAAAATTGCGCATATTGCATGCAAGGTGCTCTGTTAGATAATTTTGGAATCAAGGTGTGTGATCTTAAAGTCAGTACATTAATTCTATTCAAGGAACAAAGCAAGCCAGGTCGATTTATAGTTGCCTATAATGAGCATGTGTCGGAAATAGTGGATCTCAGTGATGATAACAGAAATGCATTTATGGAAGATGTTGCAAAAGCTGCAAAAGCTATACATGCAGCATTTAAACCTGATAAAGTAAACTATGGGGCATACGGAGATACGGGACACCACCTTCACTTCCATTTAGTACCAAAATATAAAGATAGCGACGAATGGGGCGGTGTTTTTCAAATGAATCCTGGGAAAGTGTACCTCACTGATGGAGAATATACTGAAATGATCGACAAGATACAAGCCAATCTTTAAATTGGATTGTGTAAACCAGCTGTGGTGTCATAAATCACTCTTAGGTGAATAGGGGATTTGATATTCAAATAATTGAAGAAAAATGCTTTGGCATCTTGTTGATGAAGTGATTCAAGCCACGAAAAATAACTAGTGATTTCAAAGCAAACTCATAGAATGCAGAAAAGGGGGAGGGACGAAATGAAATTTATCACCTTCGTTCACAAAGGCAAAGAACAGATCGGTGTCCTTAGTCTTGATGAGACTAAGGTCCTTAAAATATCAAAGGTACTGGGTCATGAACGTTATAGAGATATGAACCAGTTTATAGAGGAAGCCACAGAGCTGGACCTTAATATTCTAGCTCAGGTCAGAATCAATGAAATTGAACTTGGTGTTCCCATAGAAGAAGTTCGCTATCTTTCACCTATTGTAAGACCTAAGCATGACATTATCTGTGTAGGTGTAAATTATGAGTCCCATCTTAAGGAATCAACCATTGCGCTGAAAGAAGATCTTTCGATGCAGAAGCTTCCTGTCTACTTTTCCAAAAGGACCACAAGAATCATTGGTCATGGCGAAGAAATCAGAGGGTTTTTCGAAATAGATGAAGCACTTGAT
>DATIRH010000346.1:0-3956 GCA_035469845.1 Proteiniclasticum sp.
GAATGATATGAAATTAAAAGGAATCCATCATGTATCGGCAATAACAAATTCAGGAAAAAACAACTATGATTTCTACACAAAAATATTGGGAATGAGACTTGTCAAGAAGAGCGTGAATCAGGATGATATCTCTGTTTATCATCTATATTACGGTGATTATAAAGGATCTCCCGGAACCGCTTTGACCTTCTTCGAATTCCCTGATACGCTTCCCAATGAGGAGGGGGTCTCCAGTATCTCTCTGATTTCATTGAGAGTGAAAAACGATGCAGCCCTCAGTTTCTTCAAGCAGAGATTTGTCGACATGAATGTATGGCATGAGGACATTCGAGATAGAGCCGGCAGAAAGACGCTTTATTTTAAAGACGAGGAGGGGCACCGACTCATGCTGGTTTCTGATGAGCATGATGAAGGCGTACCTTCTGGAAAACCGTGGAACCTTTCTCCTGTCAAGGCGGAGCATCAGATTCTTGGTCTAGGACCTGTAAGGCTTACCCTTCGAGAACCTGAAAAGACAGTACCTGTTCTGACACAGCTCATGGGGTATAGAGAAATCGATTCCTACAAGGCTGAAGTGGAAGGCCAGAAAGACATTCGAGTCTTCGAAGTGGGAGAGGGCGGAAGCGGCTCCGAAATCCATATCGAGACCAGAAATGATCTTCCCTTTGAACGTCAGGGATATGGCGGAGTTCATCATGTCGCTTTCAGAGTAGATGATGAGGAAGAACTCAGGAACTGGATCAGTGCAGTAAGAGAAGCTGGAATCAACAATTCAGGTTTCGTCGAAAGATTCTACTTTAAATCCCTGTACTTCCGTGAACCTAATGGTATTCTCTTTGAACTGGCAACGGATGGTCCCGGATTTGATACCGACGAAGAACTGGAGTTTCTTGGTGAATCACTCTCTCTGCCACCATTTCTTGAAGACAAGAGAGCATATATCGAAAAACAGCTGAGACCACTTGATACAACCATCAGAAGATAGGAGGGGCAAATGAATCATTTATTTATAAAAGGTAATGACTTAGAAAAAACGCTGGTACTATTTCACGGGACTGGAGGCAATGAAAAAGATCTTCTTCCTGTTGCCGAAATGATCGATGCTGATGCCAATATTTTGTCCATCCGTGGCAATGTTACTGAAAATGGCATGAACCGCTTTTTCAGAAGAATCCAGGAGGGTATATTTGATGAAGATGATATCAGATTCAGAGCGAAAGAGATCAAAGACTTTCTGGAAAGCGCTTCCAAAGAATATGGCTTCAGCCTTGAAAACATTACAGGCGTCGGATATTCCAACGGTGCAAACATCATTGCGGCTCTATATTATCTCTATGGGGATCTCTTTCAGAAATCGATTCTTTTTCATCCGATGGTACCGCTCAAAGAAACACCCGACACTTCACTAGGAGAAACAAGAATTTTCATCGGTGCAGGGGAGAATGATCCCATCGTTCCTTTTGACAATACAATGACACTTGAAAAAGTATTCAAAGACATGGGCGCTGAAGTAGCTCTCCATAAATATAGTCAGGGACATACGCTAACTGTAACCGAAGTGCGTGATGCTGCTGCATGGTATAAAAAGTAAAATCAGAAGATCTAAATACTACATCTGGTAAGTCGTTATTGTGAAGCTGTTATTGAGGTGTTATCACTTTTCTATCACGATTTGACATTGATAATTGAATGTCGCATTTAAAGCTTTGAAATAAGGTATAACTTACTGTCATATTCATCAAAAAAGATAGAAACACCAGTATATTAGTGATATGATATATTTAAGACATGCGGTCCAACCTAACTTAATAGAATAGTGCTCAGTTAGCAGACCTCAAATGTCTAATCTCTGAAAGGAGGAAGTCGTATGAAAAGAGTCTTGAAAACCATGATAATGACTGTACTTATGGTATCGATGTTTCTGACTACAGTTATGGCCATGGATGTATGGGAAGTTCGCTTTAATGGTGAAGTATCACCAAGTCAATCTCGATGGCTGGAAAACGCTTACCAGGAAGCACAAGATAATCAGGTTGATGCAGTTTACCTCATCATAGACACATTAGGTGGAAGAGTTGACTCAGCGCTGGAAATGTCTAAGACCATAAGTTCTATGGACACAATTGTTCTGGTAGACGGTGGCGCAATTTCAGCGGGAGCCCTTATGGCATTAAGCGGAAGTGAAATGTACATGACATCCGGTTCAACCATCGGTGGAGCTGAACCTCAGGTCGGTGGCGAAAGAGCGGATGAAAAAACAGTTTCTGTCTGGTCAGCTGAACTTGCTTCTCAAGCTGAAAAAAATGGACGAGATCCAATCATTGCACGTGCAATGGCTGATGATACCATTGCTATCGAAGGCCTTGTTGAAGAAGGAAAACTTCTGACACTGACAGCAGAAGAAGCACTGAAGTATGAAATGACTGATGGAGTCTACCGCAGCGATCTTGATCTGAGAGCGGATAAGAACCTGAATATCATCGGTTCGTCAGGAAAAACGACCATCAATTTTGTGACGGACTTTCTGACAAGTGCAGCCGTAAGTACTATTCTACTAATGCTTGGTATTGCTGGTATACTTATTGAGTTATTCACTCCAGGCTTTGGCATTCCGGGCGGAATAGGAATAACTGCTCTGGGTCTATATTTTGGTGCTGGTATTCTTGCAGGTATATCAGGATGGGAAGCTGCTCTTCTGTTTATTATCGGACTAGCACTCCTTCTTGTAGAGGTATTTATTCTTCCAGGTTTCGGTATAGCAGGAGTTCTTGGACTTGCAGCATTATTCGGAAGTATATTTCTCTCTACACCAGATCCTGCAACGGCTGTGCAATCCTTAGTCATTGCAATCATTGGGGCAATAGTCCTGATCATTGTTGTGTTCAGGTTCACTCCGGGCAGAAAAGTATTTAAACGTCTCATCCTGGAAACGGAAGAAACCCCTGGTCAAGGTTATGTGGCAGCAAAACAAGGACTGACTACTTTAATAGGTAAACAAGGAATTGCAAAGACTACCCTAAGACCTTCAGGGACTGCTGAAATAGATGATACCTTTGTAGACGTTGTGACATCAGGTGAACACATAAAAGAAGGCACACTGATTGTTGTTTTGAATGTAGAAGGTATGAGGGTAATCGTAAAGGAAGCTAAAGGAGTTGACGTAAGTGCCTATTAAAAACTTTTTCAGAAAGTTGGTACTGAACATAGGCGAAACACCTGAGAGTGGCTATACAGCTGCGAAACCAGGGCTAAAAGAGTATATCGGCAAAACAGGAATTGCTAAAACAACCCTCAGACCTTCAGGAACCGCTATTTTCGATGGCGAATTAGTGGACGTGGTCGCTTTAGGGGAATTCATCGCAGCTGGTACTGAAATATTAGTTACCAGTGTCGAAGGTATGAGAGTCATCGTAAAAGAAAACCAAAAGGAGTTGTAGTAAATGCCAGAAATTTATGGATCACTTATTCTATTTGTGATAATCATTGTTCTAATCATTCTACTTTTCACCATTATCCCAGTAGGATTATGGATCAGTGCTCTAGCTGCAGGTGTTAAAGTAGGATTCTTTAACCTGATCGGTATGAGACTTAGAAGAGTAGTACCAAGCAGAATCGTAAACCCTTGGATCAAGGGAGACAAAGCTGGACTCCAGTTAAACGGAAACAAGCTGGAAGCACACTATCTTGCTGGTGGTAATGTTGACAGAGTTGTCAATGCACTTATCGCTGCAGAAAGAGCCCAGATTCCTCTTGAGTTCGAAAGAGCTGCAGCAATTGACCTTGCTGGTAGAGATGTACTGGAAGCTGTTAAAATGTCCGTTAACCCTATCGTTATTGAAACTCCCTTCATCGCTGCTGTAGCAAAGAATGGTATTGAAGTTAAAGTTAAGGCTAGAGTTACTGTACGTGCAAACCTTGATAGACTTGTCGGTGGTGCTGGACAAGAAACAATCATC
>DATIRH010000347.1:0-2066 GCA_035469845.1 Proteiniclasticum sp.
TGGATATTGATGTCTATGACACAGATGAAGAATATGCAATAACAAGATTTGAACTTCATCATGAGCCCAGAAAATGCTTTCTCTGTGACAGATCCGCAAAGGAATGCAGCAGAAACAAGACACATTCTGCGGAGGAACTTATTGCCTTCATGGAAGAACGAGTAAACGAATACCTGATGAATAAAAATAATGAGGTCAAAGAATTTCAAGACAAGTTATAGAACGATACAGTAAATTTATTTTGGAGGGTTAATATGAAAATTGGAACACCAGCATCACGAGGATATGCCATTGGACAAGCTTTTATCAAAAAGCATGAAGAGCTGACAATCACGGATGAGAAAGTAAAGGATGTCGTTGCTGAAAAAGCAAGTCTTAGAAAGGCTGCAGAAGCTTCAAAAGTACAGCTTGAGGGAATCAGAAAGAAAGCCTTTGAGTCTATGGGTGAAGAAAAAGCGATGGTTTTTGATGCACATATGATGTTTTTTGACGATCCTGAATTTATGGGTGGTATTGAAGCAGAAATAGAAAACAACGGGAAAAATGCTGTAAAGGCAACCAATGATGTGATGAAAAATTACGTAGCTATTTTTGAAGCTATGGATGATGAGTACATGAAAGAAAGAGCTGCAGATATCAAGGACGTTTCCAAGCGTCTCATGAACAATCTGGCAGGCATAGAAGACAGCATCCTGATTGAAGAAAACAACACCATCGTTGTAGCCGATGATCTGACACCATCAGACACAGCCCAGCTGGATAAAGAAAAGGTCATCGCCTTCCTTACCAATGTAGGTGGAAGAACTTCCCATAGCGCGATTATGGCAAGAACACTTGAGATTCCGGCTGTCGTAGGACTGAAGGACATCACCGAAGTGGTGAAGAATGGAGATATTCTAATCGTAGATGGTATTGAAGGCAGAGTCTATATAGACCCTGACCATGCCACTGTAACAAAGTTTATCGCTCTTCAGGAAGCACACAACAAGGAAAAGGAAGAGCTGAAGAAGCTGATTGAAGTGGAAGCGGTCACCAAATCCGGTAAGAGAATCGATGTGGCTGGTAATATCGGTAAGCCTGAAGATGTGCATAAAGTCCTGGAAAATGGAGCAGACGGTATCGGACTTTTCAGAACTGAGTTCCTCTATATGGACAGAGATGAGATGCCTACAGAAGAAGAGCAGTATGAGAGCTACAAGTATGTACTTGAAAAGATGAAGGAGAAACCGGTTGTCATCAGAACCCTTGACATCGGTGGAGACAAAAAGCTTCCTTATCTTGTGATGCCGAATGAAATGAATCCATTTTTAGGCTATCGTGCCATTAGACTTTGTCTTGATCGTACAGATATCTTCAAGATTCAGCTAAGAGCTCTATTAAGAGCTTCAGTTTATGGAAACCTGAAGGTCATGTTCCCAATGATCTCTTCACTGGATGAATTCCAGAAGTCCAAGAAGATTGTGGAAGAATGCACCGCTGAATTGAAAGCGGAAGGTAAAGAAGTCAGTGATTCCATTGAATGGGGCATCATGGTGGAAATTCCTTCAGCTGCAATTATGGCAGACGAGCTGGCAAAACATGTGGACTTTTTCTCTATAGGAACCAATGATCTCATCCAGTATACACTGGCTGCAGACAGAATGAGCGAAAAGGTATCCTACCTCTATGATCCTATGCATCCGGCAGTGTTAAGACTGATCAAGATGACCATTGACGGAGCGCATTCGCAGGGCAAATGGGTAGGCATGTGCGGAGAGATGGCAGGAGATGAAACAGCCATTCCGACGCTTTTAGAATATGGACTGGATGAATTTTCCATGTCAGCATCCTCTATCTTAAGAGCGAAGCAGATTATTCTAGAACAGAAATAAGATTATTTTCAAAAGCCGGCATTATGCTGTCTTTTGTTTTATCTATTTATGGTTATATCCCATGAGTAGGTTACTTTTTGAGAAATGTATCCAGGGGTGGTATAATAGTGATTATCCGAATAAGAAAGGAGGATGTACCATGGTGAAGAAGATGCCTTATCTAGAAACTGCAACTGAAATCAGAAGAGTGACACA
>DATIRH010000348.1:0-4540 GCA_035469845.1 Proteiniclasticum sp.
GGTACAGCTATCGGGTATTCTGCTCTTCTTATGGCACTTCATTCTGAAGCGGAGATTGTAACCGTGTAGAGAGATGAAAAGATGAAGGAGATTGCAGTAAAGAATATTGAAAAGTATGAAATGAAGGACCGCATCAAAGTAGTCCTGTCAGAGTGTGAGGATTATATTCGTAGCACTGGAGAGACTTTTGACTTTGTCTTCATGGATGCAGGGAAATCTCACTATAGAGAGTATCTGGATCTCTCACTACCTAAACTGAATCCGGGAGGGTTTATTTTATGTGACAATGTACTGTATAAAGGCTTGGTGGTCCATGAGGCTACTGCTGGAAAACATAAAACAAATATAATGAGACTACAGGAATTTCTGGATTATGTTCACAAAAGAGAAGATCTGATTGTATCTCTTCTCACTGTGAGTGATGGAATGCTGCTGATCAGGAGGAAAGAAGAGAATGAATAAACCGGAACTGTTAGCCCCAGCGGGGAATCTTGATAAATTGAAGACGGCAATAGACTATGGTGCAGATGCTGTTTACATGGGAGGAGCTCGACTGAATCTTAGAGCTTTCTCGGATAACTTCACAGATGAAGAAATGGTTGAAGGGCTGAAATATGCCCATGATAGAGGCAGGAAAGTCTATGTGACCATCAATGTTTTTCCTCATGAAAGTGATATGAAGGGACTGGATGAGTATCTTCTAACTCTTCAGGAAATTGGCGTCGATGCGATTATCGTATCGGACCCAGGAATTATTATGACGGCCAGTGAAGTGGTGCCTGATATGGAGCTGCATCTCTCTACACAGGCGAATAACGTGAATTCGAGATCGGCAAAATTCTGGCATAAGATGGGGGTCAAAAGAGTGATCCTAGCCAGAGAACTCTCCCTCAAGGAAATCAATGAAATCAGGAAGAATATACCGGAAGACCTGGAACTTGAAGCATTTGTTCATGGTTCTATGTGTATGGCCTATTCAGGAAGATGTCTGCTTTCCAATTATATGACGGGTAGAGATGCCAATCGAGGTGCATGCGCACAGCCGTGCAGATACAAATATCACTTAGTGGAAGAAAAAAGGCCTGGGGAATTCATGGAAATCACTGAAGATGAGCGCGGAACCTACATCATGAATTCAAAGGATCTCTGTATGATTGAGCACATACCTGACTTGATCAATTCTGGACTAATGTCCCTGAAGATAGAAGGAAGAATGAAATCGGAATTCTATGTAGCTGCTATAATAAAAGCATACAGACAGGCCATTGATACTTATTTTGAAGATCCTGAGAATTTTGTTTATGATGAGAAATGGCTTGATATATTAAACATGGTAAGTCATAGAGAATATTTCACCGGATTTTATTACGGTAGAGGAAATTCTGAAATACATGGAACAAGTTCTTATGTTCGCACCCACGAGCTGATAGCCATCGTGAAAGAAGACCTAGGACATGGGCGATATTTAATAGGTCAGAAAAACCGTGTATATCCTGGTGAAATCATAAAGATTATGAGACCAAGTGATGATATAATGGAAGCAACAATTTCAGAGTTTAGGGATGAAGAAGACATCGAAATCGCTGTGGCAAATAAAGCGGCAATGGACTTTACGGCTTATTCATCAGTTAAGCTTTATCCTAATGATATATTGATTAAAGAAAAGGAAGATCAATTATGAGAAAGCCAATACTTATCGGAATCACAGGGGGTACTGGATCTGGAAAGAGTACAGTAGCTAAATCTATCTATCGTAACTTTAAAAATGAAAGTATCAGCATCATCATGCTGGACTCTAAATACAAAGATCAAAGCGATATGACCTTTGAGGAAAGAACTAAGACAAATTATGATCATCCACATGCATTTGATACTCCGCTCCTCATTAAGCATTTAGAAATGATGCTTAAAGGACAGGCCATCGAGATGCCCATTTATGATTTTACGATTCATAATAGAAAGAAAGAGACAATTAGGGAAGAACCTAAAGATATCATTATTGTTGAAGGTATTCTGATTCTTGAAGATAAACGACTTAGAGATCTGTTTGACATCAAGATTTATGTGGATACAGATGCAGATATTAGAATACTCAGAAGACTGACCCGAGATATCAGAGACCGTGGGAGAACGCTTGAATCGGTTGTGGATCAGTATCTGGGCGTTGTAAGACCAATGCATCTGCAATTTATTGAACCTACAAAACGGTATGCGGATCTTATTATTCCAGAAGGTGGGAAAAATCGTGTAGCTATTGATATTCTGGTGTCAACAATCAAGCAGCACCTTACTGAAGGACCTTTGGAAGAATTGCCCAAAGTGGATGTAACTGAAATATTAAAATAAGAAAAATAATTAATAATAAACAAAGGGGGCGTAGCTCCCTTTGTTTATTATTAAGGTGTATGGTGCATAATAGTAGAAGATAGAAAATAAAAGATAGAAGATAGGAGATGATATAATGAGGAAAACAGGACTTCTGGGAAGGCGAATCGGCTATTCCAAGTCACCTGAGATCCATGAAAGACTATATAGCAAAAAAAGAATGGAGATCAGTTATGAATTGTTTGATTTACCTAGAGAAAAAATCAGGGAGTTTATTGATTCACTTGCAGTGAATCAGATAATCGGATTTAACGTGACGATTCCATATAAAGAAGAAATCATAAGCTATATTCATGAGCTGGATTCCTCCGCCCTTGAATGCGGAGCGGTCAATACTGTGGTCATCAAAAATGGCTGGAGAATAGGATATAATACAGATTCCTATGGCTTCATGCAATCACTGAGAGACAACAGGGTAGATGTGAGAGGAAAGGATGTACTGATTCTTGGCAGTGGTGGAGCAGCGAAAGCTGTATATACAGGTCTTAAAAAGATGAATGCTCATATTCATATGGCATTTCGATCAGAGGCGAGAAGAAAGGAATTTCCTGAAGCGATTACCATCACTCCCTTGGATGAGATCAGTGACATTTCTGGCTACTCTTTAGTAATCAACTGCACCAAGCTGGGCAGTGTAAACCATGATGAGATGCCGATCAAAATCGGGAACTACAGCAATGAGACAATTCTTTATGACTTGAATTATGAACCTATGCATTCCGCTTTCTTGAGGTTTGGAACCAGTGCCGGACTACAGGTGATAAACGGAGAAAGTATGCTTTTTAATCAGGCAATGAAAAGTCAGGAATTATGGATAGATGCATTAAATCTATTTTAGAAGAAGCCCGTGTACTGGGCGCTTCTGATGTAGTGCTGAAAGAGGATCAGAAAGCGATTTATAGAATTCTCGGTAATCTTTCTGAAAGTGATCAGACTGTCACCAGAAACGAAATGGAGAAATTCACATCATTTTTAAGACCAGCCGGTTTTGTTCAGGAATATTTAGGCGGGTCTTCAGGAATGGACGTTTCTTTTGAGTACCAGGGACGTTATAGAGTCAACTGTTTTTCTTCCATGGGGAAGCGATGTGCTGCGATACGTGTGATCAGTGATGAAATAAGACCGCTGAAAAAGCTGGGATTGCCTGAAGATCTTGTAAACCGTGTTATACGAAGGAAAGGCTTATCATTAATCGTAGGTAAGACAGGAGCAGGAAAATCAACTACGTTAGCTGCAATCACCCAAAGCATTCTAATGCATGAAAAAGTCCATATCATTACACTGGAAGATCCTGTAGAGTACAGGTACAAAAGGATGAAAGGCGAGATCACCCAAAGAGAAATGGGAACTGATTTCCCGGGATTTGAGATTGGCATTCAAGATGCACTTCGCCAAAGTCCTGATTATATCGTTATTGGTGAAATCAGGACACTTAGCTCTCTTAAAGCAGCCATAAGCGCTGCGGAGGCAGGTCATGGCATCTTAGGTACAATTCACTCCATAGGAGCTGCGCGCACGCTGACGAGGATGCTATCGATGTTTAACGAGCAGGAGAAAGAGTTTATCCGTTATCAGCTTTCAGCAAACCTTAATTTCATTCTTTCTCAGAAGCTGACTTTTTCTCAAAAGGCAGCCAAATTAGACTATGAATTGATGATCAACATACCTTCTATGGAGAATACCATAAGAGAGGGGCGAATCAGTCAGATCGATAATCTGATTTTATTAGGAGAGAAAGAGGGAATGAAAAGATTCTGCACAAAATAAAAAGGATGAAATCTTAGAGATTTCATCCTTTTATTTTATTCTTCAGTTTTTCCTAGAACAGAAGCTGCAATTGTATCTGCCAGTTCATCGAGCTTCGATTCTTCATCATCTTTAAGTCTTGAGTTGATATCAAGGCTATTACCGATGATTTCCATGTTTTTCATACTGTTGAATTTCTCAGTCATGATTTTTTGAGCGGTGCTTGCCCAGCTGTGGTTGCCGATTATGGAAACCTTTCTGTTTTTCACACCTAATGAAATCATTTCATGAAGAAGACTTTCCATTGGATAATACAGTCCCATATTATAACTTGGTGCTGCTGCAACCAGATGGCTGTATTTCCATATGTCACTTAT
Source organism: Proteiniclasticum sp. (assembly GCA_035469845.1). Classification (GTDB taxonomy): domain Bacteria; phylum Bacillota; class Clostridia; order Clostridiales; family Clostridiaceae; genus Proteiniclasticum. The sequence continues at coordinate 4,509 of DATIRH010000348.1, forward strand.
GATGTAAGAAGGATGTGTCTTGTTTATATCAT
>DATIRH010000349.1:0-2827 GCA_035469845.1 Proteiniclasticum sp.
AGTACCCTTTATCGTCAGGGCTGTAGCAATATGATACTTGGAAGCTTCCAGGAAATTCTCCAGTGTGTCGTCAAAAACGATCTGTGCATTCTTGAAGAAACCTCCGTCATTAAGTTCGATAAAACCGAAAGCCTTAGACACTCTAGAGGTTCTGATCCATCCGCTTAAGGTGACAACCTGACCTTCATAGTCTTTGGCGTTCCTGTATAATTCTTTGACTCTTACCATGATAATTCCTTCTTTCTTATATTATTTTCTGATAGTATTCCAGAATTTTCTGCAATAAAATAGACCATCATCTCCATAAAGGGACGAGGATCTCGCGGTACCACCCAATTTACAAGGAAAGTATTTCCTTGTCACTTTATCCTGTAACGGTCAGGTCCGTCTTTATGTACTTAATTTCCATAAAGATGCTCAGGGGCGTTTTTCACTTGGGACCCACTGCTAAACTTTCACCATCATTAGCTCGCTCTAAGTAGTTTCCCGAATTACTCTTCCCGTCACTGCATTTATTATATGACTTTGATTTGTTTCTTAAGTATATAACAAAAGATTTTCTATATCAAGTGGAATCACACACAGTCAGAAGAGGTGGGACTGGTGAAAGGATAAAGCCATGCACCATAGTGCATGGCCCTGATTTCATCATTGTTCTCAAGTATCATGTAGATTCAGGCAGATAGGATTCCAGGTACTCAGCCACTTTGACAGACTCGCCTGCACCCATGGTCAGAACGATGTCTCCGGGTTTCACGAGTGTACGAAGATGCTTCGCCGCATCTTCGAAGGTTTCAAAGTTGTAAGTTGGAACGGTCTTTCTATTTCTGATGGCTTCTCCCAGGTCTTCAGCGCTGACAAGACCTGTATCAAGTTCTCTCGCTGCGTAAATGGGAAGAAGGGTCAGGCTGTCCACAAGATCGAAGCATTTTACAAAATCATCAAACAGAGCGAGAGTCCTTGTGTACGTATGAGACTGAAAAACTACGTGGACTTTTTTGTGGTCCATTTTAAGCACGGTATCAATGGCACTTCTGATTTCACCTGGATGATGGGCATAGTCATCGATGACCATGACGTCATTTTTTGTGTACAGATGCTGGAATCTCTTATCGACGCCGGCATAACTTTCGAGACCTTCTTTGATGGCTTCTACGCTTAAGCCCGATGAAAGAGATGCGCCGATGGCACCTAAGGCGTTGTAGATATTGAATTCACCAGGGACCTTCAAGGACAGTTCTGTAAGGGGTATTCCGTGAAGGATCACTTTAAAGCTGGGTAACCCCTGAGGGCTGTACGTAATATCGACCGCTCTTAAATCCCCATTGCGGATGCCGAAGGTCAGTGTTTTGATTTCAGTATCTTGAAGAACATAACCCATGTTCGCATCGTCCGCATTGGCCACGACGATTCCGTCTTTGGGCATTACGGTCACATATACTCTGAAAGTATCCAGAATATGGTTGAGGTCTCTGTAGTAATCAAGATGATCGGCTTCGATGTTAAGAATCAGTGCCACCTTGCCAGGAAAACGCAGGAAGGATTCTTTGTATTCACAGGCTTCTGTGATAAAAAAGTCGCTATCTCCGATTCTATAATTTCCTCCGATAAGTGGAAGATTCGCACCGACCAGTATAGTAGGATCAACTTTTGCCGCCAAGGATATGGCAGAAAGCATGGATGTTGTGGAGGTTTTTCCATGAGTACCTGTCACGGCGATGGAGTTTGTGAAGTTCTGTATGATATGTCCTAAAAACTCAGCCCTGTCATAGGTTGTGATGCCCAGCTCTTTGGCTCTTACAAGCTCTTCATTGTCTTCTTTGATTGCTGCCGTATAGACCACGATATCCTGGTCGGTGATGTTTTCTTTATGATGGCCGAAAAAGATTTCGGCACCCTTTTCTCTTAATCTCTTCACATTGTCTGATTCCTTGAAATCAGATCCGGTCACTTTGATGTTGCTGTTAAGAAGGATGGCGGCCAGTCCGCTCATGCTGACTCCACCGATTCCTATGAAATGAACCTTCTTGTTCTCATATTCTTTTAAATCAAATAACATTTATAACACTTCCTTCCGCTAATATCATAAGCTATTCGACTTGGATTTTAAAGTTATTTTTAAAAGGAATATAAAGGGGTGGAAATGAAAAAAGATTGGGTTACAATACGAATATTAGGTAGTATTATGTTGTAAAACATTCGATAATGTTATAAAATTAGAAAAGATAAATCCAAGTAGGAGGATAATCATGCAAAAATATTCGAGAAACAGCCGAATAAGTGCAATTACAAAAATATTGATTGAAAATCCCAATAAAATTATGAGTCTGAATCACTTTTCCGAAATGCTGAACGCGGCGAAATCCACGATCAGTGAAGATATTCTGGTCATCAGAGAAATCATGGAAACGCTTGAAATGGGGAAAATAGAAACCATTGCAGGCGCAACTGGCGGAGTCAGATATCTGGCGAGAATTGGAGAAGAAGAGGAAATCGCTTTCGCAAAGTCCATTTGTGAAACACTTAGGGATAAATCAAGAATAGTTCCTGGTAATTTTCTATACATTACGGATATCATGCTTGATCCAGCCATAGTACATCGTGCTGGCGTCATTCTTGCTTCCAAATTTTCAAAGGCCAAGGCGGATTATGTGATCACTGTGGAGACCAAAGGTATTCCTTTGGCCTATGAAGTGGCAAGATATCTGGGTGTGCCCCTGATTGTAGCAAGAAAGAATTCCAAGGTGACCGAAGGGACCAGCGTGACCATCAATTATGTTTCCGGAACCACAGGAAGACTCGGAAATATGGGGCTTGCCAAAAGAAC
>DATIRH010000350.1:0-3134 GCA_035469845.1 Proteiniclasticum sp.
TATCATGTTCTCTTATGAGCCTGTCTACAACAGTACCTGGAACAATTCCAAGGATAGATGCCATCTCCTCCACGGTTTTTCCTTCTTTGTGAAGAGAGAAAGTATCCCACTGGTCGATGGTGTGTTCCGGATCCTTCTGAATCTCTTTCCTGATTTCGTCAAGCTGTCCCTGGCTTTCTCCATATTTTCTGATTTCATCAATGAAAATATCTCCATACTTCAAAGCTTTTGTTTTACCAACTCCTCTGACCTCCATGAATTCTTTCTTTGTCATCGGGATACGTCTGGCAATATCCTTAAGGGTCTCATCGTGGAATATGATGTAAGGCGCGATATTCTCCATTCTGGACATGTCACGTCTTGCTTTCTTAAGTCGAAGCAGCAGTTCTTCATGATAATCCTGCTTTTCTTCTCCATCTTCTCTCAAGACGATAAATTCCTCATCACCGTACAATAAGTGGGTTCCCTTTTCGGTAATCTTGATCCCCTGTTCAGATTTCAAAAGATACTCATCTCTTAAAAGAAGCAGCATAAGCTTATCAAGATAATATTTCCTGTGATTTTTAAGACATCCAAAAAGTCTGTGATCAGTGTAACCATGTTTTTCCAGTTCTCTCGATCTGTTCCCAAGAAGGAAATCACAGAGCACATATTCTTCTGATTCTTTTCCCAATATCTTTATGGAGGCAACGATTTTTCGGGCAAGCATTGAAATGTTCATATAACCTTCCTGGATACAGTTACTGCAGTTGCCGCAGTTTCCTTCGGATTCATTCAGAGCGGTTCCCTTAAAATAATTCAGCACGAAGGATCTTAAACATAGCTCTGTGGTTCCGTACTGGTTCATAACGGAGAGCTTCTCCCGTTCAATCAGATATCTTTCTTCTGTAAGATCAGAGATCTGGAGCAGTCTGTTCTGCTTGTTTACGTCTCCCGATCGGTAAATCAGGATGCTCTCACTGTAGCTCTGATCTCTTCCTGCCCTTCCTGCTTCCTGATAAAAGGATTCAATATTTTTAGGGATACCCAGATGGATCACGTATCTCACGTTGGACTTGTCGATACCCATTCCAAAAGCATTTGTTGCAACAACAATATGAATGCGATCAAAGGAAAAATCATCCTGGACCTCTCTTCTCTTTGCATCTTCTAATCCACCATGATAGAGTCCTGCCTTAAGGCCCTCATTCAGAAGCAGATCTCTGATTTTCTCCGCTTCTTTTTTACGCTGGCAATAGATGATTCCCTGCTGACCCTTTCGCTTGTTCACCTGATCCAGAAGTTCTCTCAGTTCATCTTGTGGTCTTGTGACACCAAAATAGATATTTTCTCGATTCAGATTTCCTGTAATGCTGAATGCATCCTCCAGATGAAGCAATAAAAGAATATCATTTTTCACAGCTTCAGTTGCCGTAGCGGTAAAGGCAGTGATTACAGGTCTTTTTTCCAATGTATTTATAAAATCGTGAATCGTAAGATAGGACGGTCGAAAATCATGACCCCAGATACTGATGCAATGGGCTTCATCTATGGCAATCTGAGCAGGTCTGATATCCCTTAACAAATCTGTGAATCTCTTCAATTTAAGAGATTCAGGAGATACATAGATCAGTTTATATTTACCTTTTCTGATGTTTCTTTTCCGTTCATTGGATTCTTCAAGGGATAAGGAAGAATTGATAAAGGTTGCTGGAATCCCTCTATCCATCAGTGCATCAACCTGGTCTTTCATAAGGGAAATCAGTGGAGAAATGACCAGTGTCGGACCCATCAGCATCATGGCGGGTACCTGATAGCACAGAGACTTTCCGTATCCGGTAGGCAATATTCCCAATACATCTCTACCACTTAGAATTTCTTTGATGATTGAAATCTGTTCCTTTTTGAAGGAATTTAGTCCGAAATATTTTTTCAGTATTCTAGCAGGCTCCATTTCTTCCACTTCCTTCTTATCATCATAAATACTATTATAGCAAAAGCTGTGCGTTTCCACACAGCTTCTTCTTATTTTAGAATTTTTCTCACAAGGATCTCTTTGAGATTCGTAATCGGTGGCTCATTGACTTTCATATTCAGATAGCTTGAAGATTTCAGAACTGCTTTTTCATGAGAAAATGTATCAAAGGAATACAACCCGTGATATCTTCCTATTCCTGAGTTTCCTACTCCTCCAAATGTCAGATAAGGTGAGGAAATATGGAATAGTACATCATTGATACATCCCCCACCAAAGGATACTCTCTTCAGGATTTTTTCAGCCAAGGGTCTGTCTTCAGTGAATATGTAGAAAGCAAGGGGCTTCCCAAGAGGTTTGATCTCTTTAAGTGCTTTGTTGATGTCACTATAACTGATGATCGGTAAGATCGGTCCAAAGATTTCTTCTTCCATGGCTCTTAATTCAAAATCATTTTTCAGAAGCAAGGTAGGAGCCATATAATTTTCTTTTGGATCCACTTCTCCACCATAAATCATGTATTTTTTATCTTCTTCCAATATATCAGTCAGTCTTTTCAGCGCTTTTTTGCTGATGATTCTGGAGTAATCTTTAGATAGTTTAGGATTCCCCTTATAAAACTTCTTAAGATAGTGCTTGATCTCCTGAACCAGCTCATCTATGACATCCTCATGTGCCAGAACGTAATCCGGAGCAATACAGGTCTGTCCGGCATTGAGAAATTTTCCATAGACAATCTTCCTGGCTGCATTTCTGATGTGTGCCCTTTTCATTATGATTGCCGGGCTTTTACCACCCAGCTCCAACGTCACAGGAATAAGATTCTCTGAAGCGTTTCTCATGATGATTCTTCCAGTTGAAACACTTCCTGTAAAGAATATATAATCAAAATTTGATGTAGTCAGATTTGTTACGGTCTCTTTTCCTCCTTTGGCAATCTGAACCATCTGTAAAGGAAAAGTCTCATTTATAATTTTTTCAATGACCGATTCGGTATAAACTGCCTGCTCTGAGGGCTTTACGATAGCGTTATTTCCTGCAGCAATCGCTCCGATGAGTGGCTCCATCAGCAGTTGAAATGGATAATTGAAAGCAGATATGATGAGTACAGTTCCAAAAGGTTCTTTGTAGATATAACCTTGAGAGAAGAGACTGGCTGTATGTCTTTTGACCATCTTTC
>DATIRH010000351.1:0-5182 GCA_035469845.1 Proteiniclasticum sp.
AAAGAGCTTATTCGTGTGGTAAAGAATAAGGAAGGGGAAATATCCCTGGATCTTGTCGGGAAAAAACCAGGTAGAGGTGCGTATGTCTGCAAGAATGTAGAATGTCTTGAAAAATCTTTCAAGACAAAGAGGCTTTCCAGAAACCTGGAAACCAATATCAGTCAGGAGATTTATGATGATCTTCGAAAGGCGGTGGAAGTTGGATAAAATGCTGTCCTTTCTTGGATTGACCAGGAAATCGGGTAATCTGATTCTGGGATACAATAAAAACGAAGAGGCAATTAAAACTGGAAAGATCAGCCTTATGATCATTTCAAAAGAAGCTGCAGAGAACACAAAAGATAAATTTAAAAGTTACAGTGAAAAGTTTAATGTACCTTTAATTGAGGATTTCACTCCTGATGAATTAGGATATGCATTGGGTTTAGAAGGAATTGCGGTTGTAGGAGTAACGAAGAAGAGCATGGCTAAGAAGTTACAGGAAATCTACAAAAGCATAAAAGAAGAAGAATAAATACGGAGGTGGTCCTATGTCAAAAATCAGAGTGTATGAACTTGCAAAGGAACTAGAGATAACGAGTAAAGAGTTAATCAGAATTCTAAAGGATGAATTTGGAATAGAAGTTAAAAACCATATGAGTGTGGTTGAAGAGGAAGATGCAGCGCTTATCAAGGAACTCTTGTCAGGCGATAAAAAAGAATCCTCAAAAGAAGCTGAAGGTAAAACTGAGAAAAGTCTTGTAGACGAGTACGAAGAAATACTTGAAGAAGAAGTCGTGAATCTTGCGAAGAAAAAGAAGAAATCAAGAAGAGAATTAGCACAGGAAATGATAGATGCTGAAAAAGCGCAGGAAATTAATACAGGAATCGAGATTGGTGAGTTTATCACGGTCAAGGAATTCTCAGAAAAATTGAACAAGCCTGTAGCAGAAGTTATCAGAGCATTGATTTTTACTGGTATTATGGCTGGAATCAATCAGGAAATAGACTTTGAAACTGCTGAAAAAGCTGCAAAGAGCTTAGAAATTGAAGTTGTTAAGGCAAAAGATGATACATCAGGAATATCTGATGATGAACAGGTTGATGCTTTAGACATCAACCTTGAGAAGAGAGCTCCAATTGTCACAGTAATGGGACACGTTGACCATGGTAAGACCTCTTTGCTTGATGCAATCAGAAAAGCGAAAGTAACTGAAAGCGAAGCTGGTGGTATAACGCAGCACATCGGTGCTTATACCATTACACTGAACGGAGAAAAAATCACGTTCCTCGATACTCCAGGCCATGAAGCATTCACGGCTATGAGAGCTAGAGGTGCACAGGTTACAGATATCGTAATTCTTGTGGTAGCAGCTGATGATGGAATTATGCCTCAGACAGCAGAAGCCATCAATCACTGTAAAGCCGCTCAGGTTCCAATCGTTGTTGCCATCAATAAAATTGATGTTGAAGGCGCAGATATTGAACGTGTAAAGCGAGAGCTGACAGAATACGGTCTAGTTGCAGAAGAATGGGGTGGAGACACCATCTGTGTCCCTGTATCAGCTAAAGAGAAAATCGGAATCGATGATCTTCTTGAAATGGTGCTCCTGACAGCTGAAGTGGAAGAACTGAAAGCTGATCCAAACAGAAAAGCTGCAGGAACTGTAGTGGAGTCTGAACTGGATAAGGGAAGAGGCCCAGTTGCAACTTTACTTGTACAGAAGGGTACACTGAATGTCGGTGATTCTATTCTTGTCGGATCAACATACGGTAGAATAAGAGCTATGTTCGATGATAAAGGAAAGAAAATCACCAGTGCCGGTCCTTCAATACCAGTGGAAATTCTCGGTCTTTCTGAAGTTCCTCATGCAGGAGATAAATTCAATGAAGTAAGAGACGAAAAAACTGCTAGAGGAATGGCTGAAGCTCGAAAGATAAAAGAAAAGAGTCTGCAGCATAGCACTATGAGAGTATCTCTTGAAGACTTATACAAGCAGGTGAAGGAAGGGAAGATACAGGAACTTCCAATTATCATCAAGGCTGATGTTCAGGGATCCATAGAAGCATTGAAAAACAGTCTTGAAAAGCTGTCAACAGATGAAATCAAGGTCAGAGTGATCCATGGTGGTGTAGGTGCCATTACTGAAACAGATATCTCACTGGCAGCTGCATCCAATGCAGTAGTAATCGGATTCAACGTGAGACCGGATAATAACGCTCATGTTTTAGCTGAAAAAGAAAATGTATATGTCAAGACATATAGAATTATCTACCATGCAGTAGATGACATCAAAGCTGCGATGATTGGTATGCTTTCACCTGATATCAAAGAAGTTATTCAGGGTAGAGTTGAAATCAGACAGACTTACAAGGTATCCGCTATAGGTACTATTGCAGGATGTTATGTATTAAATGGAAAAATCACTAGAAATTCACAGATCAGACTCCTTCGTGATGGAATAATCATCCATGAAGGTACACTTGCATCACTTAAGAGATTCAAAGATGATGCCAAAGAGGTCCTTGCAGGATTTGAATGTGGACTTTCTCTTGAAAAGTACAATGAAATTAAAGAGGGTGACATACTAGAAGCCTATATCATGGAATCCGTGGTAAGAAAGGAACTATAGTCACCATCAGAATGAAATCGAAATGAGGTGGAAAATATGGCGAAATATAGAGCCGGAAGAATCAATGAAGAGATGAAGAAAGAAATTTCTGCAATCATCATGAATGGTTTGAAGGACCCAAGAATCACTGCCATGATAACCATAACAGATGTGGAAGTTACCTCGGACTTAAGATATGCCAAGGTATATGCGAGTATCTTTGGAACTGAAGAACAGAAAGAAGAATCCCTGACGGGACTTAAGAATTCTGCAGGTTTTATCAGAAGAGAAGTTGGCAAAAGGATTCAGATGAGATACGTGCCGGAGCTGATTATTGTGGTGGATACCACCCTTGATCGAGGAATGCACATTGATGCTCTGATCAGAAAAGCCAATGAAAAGAAGGACCAGTAGTTATGATGTTTGAGGAAATCGCTGAGAAAATCATGAAAACAGACAGGATTGCTATAGTAACCCACGCATCACCGGATGGTGATGCTGTGGGTAGCACTATGGCGCTTGTGCTTGCTTTGAGAAAGCTTGGAAAAGATGTGGAAATTCTATCGAAAGAACCAGCACCTGAAAATCTGTCTTACTTACCTCTCTTTGAGGAGTATGGGGCATCGGCCACTCTTAGTGGTGACCGAGAGCTTCTGCTGGCTTTAGATTGTGGCAATAAAGATAGACTATCAATGGAGAGAGATGGCTTCGAAGAGATATACAAGATCAATATAGATCATCATGTATCTAATGAAATGTATGGGAAACTGAACTTTGTAGATACGAAGTCCGCTTCAACAGCAGAAATTATTTTCGAACTTATTGAAGCATTAGGGCAGAACTTGGATCAATCAATAGCACAGTGTCTCTATACTGGGATTGTATCTGATACAGGTTCCTTCAGGTTTCCATCCACGACAGCCAAAACTCTACGTATCACTGCATCTCTTCTTGAAACAGGATTAGATTTCTCGGAAATTCAGCGTATCTTATTCAGCACCTCCGAATTCAAGCGAATCAAGCTTTTAGGAAGAGCACTTATGACGCTGGAAAGTTATATGGATGGGTTTGTATCAATAATGAATCTGGAAGCAGTTGATTTCAACATACTATCGATTTCTGACAGAGATTCGGGAGATATTGTGAATTATGGACTGCAACCGCCTGAAGCGGATGTTTCGATTCTGCTCAAAGAAGCTGAAGGCTTTTTTCGTGTCAGTGTCAGAACAAAACTGGAAATTGATGCATCTTCCCTTTGCGGGAAGTTTGATGGTGGTGGACATGTTAGAGCTGCAGGCTGTAACATCAAAGCTGATACACTGGAAGAAGCAAAGCGTCTGATTCTTGATGAAATAGAAAGGATGAGAGCTGTTTGAATGGAGTAATCAATCTCTACAAAGAAAAAGGAATAACTTCTTTTTCTGCAGTAGCTGCTGTAAGAAAACTGTCAAATATCAGAAAAGTGGGGCATACAGGCACACTGGATCCTGAAGCGGAAGGTGTCTTGCCGGTCTGTATAGGCAAGGCTACTAAGCTTGTGGACTATATCATGGCTGGAAACAAGGTTTATCGTGCCGGGTTTAAACTAGGCAAGACTTCAGATACATTAGATGCCTTTGGTGAAGTTCAGGAGACTGGACAACCTATACCGAAGGAAGAACAGGTACGTGAAAAATTGAATGAGTTTCTAGGCGATACAATGCAGCTTCCACCTATGTTTTCCGCATTAAAGATCAATGGGAAAAGATTGTATGATCTTGCGCGAGAAGGCATTGAAGTTCATCGAGAAAAACGAGCTATTCATGTATTTGACATAGTGCTTGTATCATTTTCGAAGGATGAGGGGGAAATTCTTCTCACCTGTACAAAAGGTACATATGTAAGAAGTATCATCGATGATCTTGGACAAAAACTCGGATGTGGTGCAATTATGACGAGTCTCATACGTGAGGCTACAGGAACTTTTTCTCTGGAGAACGCTGTCACATTGGAAACTCTGGAAAATGATGGATATGAAAAACATCTTATCCCGATGGATATCATATTGTCAGATTATAAAAGAGTTACAGTTTCAGACAGTTTTATAAAACTAATTGTAAATGGTGTAAAGGTTAAGGACAGCAGACTGATAAGTTCTGTTGAGGAAGGGCTTTACAGAGGTTACTCTGAAAAAGGGGATCTATTAGGGATATTAGAGAGGAAAGAAGAGTTCCTTTATCTTAAAGTAAATCTTATGTGAGGTTTTAAATGATAATAATTGATGAAAATATCAAGGGAGAGTTCAAAGAGAGTACGTATATTGCTTTAGGGAGTTTCGATGGTCTTCACAAGGGACATATGACGCTCATCAATAAAGTGGTAGACGAAGCAATGGCTGATGGCCTGAAAAGTGCAGTCTATACTTTCAAGAATCATCCTCTGACAATAGCAAAACCGGAACTGGCTCCAAAACTTCTCATGGACAACAAACAAAAAATTCATCTGCTAAAGGCTAAAGGAGTAGATGCTACAATTTTTGTGTCGTTTACCATGGAATATATGCAGACTGAAGCTGAGGATTTTATACTCAGTCTTATGAAAGACTTCAATGC
>DATIRH010000352.1:0-1534 GCA_035469845.1 Proteiniclasticum sp.
TATTAAATGGAGGAATGAAAAATGAAAATAGCAAAAATATTCTCATTTATGGGCATTTTAGCCATGAGTGACGTTCTGGTTTTCGGATTTACACAAGGGGACTTTTTTACCGATGGAGGGACGCTTCTTCAGAATCCCTGGGGCGTGGTATCTCTGGTGGATCTTTATGTAGGGTTTACACTTTTTAGCCTATGGATCGCATTCAGAGAAAAGAATATACTGCTGATGATCCTCTGGATTCTGGCCATGATGATTCTGGGCTTCTTCGCAGGTGCGCTCTATGTGTTTATCAATCTGGTTCGTTCAAAAGGAGATCTTCTTGACTTCTTCTTGGGAGACCGGAAGAAAGAAGTACTGCTAAAAGAAAGAAAATCAGGAAAGTGAAGTGTTGAAGATGAGTGGTAAAAGTAGAGAAATATTGGATGAACTGAAAAGCGTATTGAGCGGGAAGACCATCGATGCCCTTTTTCCACCTCTTGTTTTTGTCATTGTGAACGGCCTTTTCGGTTTGTTTGCAGCTTCCGTCATTTCCATTCTCACCGCTCTTGGTTTTGGCGTCAGAAGACTGATGAAGAAGCAGGACCTGAAATATGCTTTTGGAGGACTCCTGGGTGTGCTTATTGCGGTTGGCTTTGCCTATCTTTCAGGGAATGCGACCAATTTCTTTATTCCAAAAATTATAAGTGGTGCATTTATGGTGCTTCTTTCCTTGGGAACGCTTCTAATAGGAAAACCTATGGCTTCATGGCTTAGTCACCTCAGCCGTGGATGGCCCATGGACTGGTTCATGAGAAAAGATGTGAAACCTGCCTATAGAGAAGTAACCATCATCTGGACACTCCTTTTGGCATTTCGCCTGTTCATTCAGATTCTTCTTTTCAGAGGAAGAAACCTGGGTCAGATCTTCTGGGTCAATACACTCATGGGCACACCTGCCACCATTGTAATCCTTGTCCTTAGCTATATCTATGGAGTCTGGAGACTTCAGAAGCTTGAAGGACCAGGGGTGGATGAATACATGGAAGGGAAGCCGAAGCCATGGCGTGGTCAGAAAAAAGGATTCTAGTCTTCATAAATAAACACTAAATCGTTGACATTCAGATTTCATTTTTTATATATCGTTATTTCACGATTTAACGATTAATTATGGTATAATCATAATAGTGGCACAATGATATATATCAGATGTCACACATTATACATATCATCTGAGGGTTTAATGAAAAATAATCGTAAGCTTGAAACACTGAATATGAAAATCTACATCATTCCAATTATGCTGATTAGTGTAATATTCATTATTTCGGGCTTTTTTCTTTTGTCCGGAATAAAGAATCATTTCTACAATCAGCGAAGAGAAGAAGCCTTTAAACTTGCGAGAAGTTATGCGCATAGCATCTCAAAATCTACGGAAGCGGAAGATCTTATCGAAGCGTTTCTCTCAAAGAAAATCAGCCTGACCCTGCAATCCATTTCACTTTATGAGGATGAATTATCCAGTGAGAAACTGAAAGAGCTTGCAGTGTTCATGGAA
>DATIRH010000353.1:0-6870 GCA_035469845.1 Proteiniclasticum sp.
CAAAGGCATGGGCATCATCTGTTCAGAAAAACCCATATGTCTGACCATTGCCACAACCTCTTCTCCATTTTTAAAGCTCCCGCTACATCCTTCGTGCATAATTTACATTCCTCCTTTAAAATCTTTGCTGGTTAGTATTTCACCGTTTCTAAGACTCGTTCTCATTTTACCGATAATATGGTCCATTTTCTCCAGTTCGGATAGAATTGACTTTTCTTCCTCTTTTGTTTCCATGACTTTATAGATTCCACCATTTTTAATAATGATTCTTTTATCTGCAATCAGTGCCAGGCTGGGATCATGGGTAGCCATAAGGACAATTTTTTCTTCGCTGATCAAGAGGTTCAGTGCTCTCTTGCGATCAATTCCCGCATTCTCGATTTCATCGATGAGTACAATGGGGGATGTGCTCAGTATTGCAGTATCCGCAATCATCAAAGCTCTTGACTGCCCACCGCTCAATCCTGTGATAGGTGTATCAAGATCGAATTTCTCGCCAGCAAGATCGTTTGCTGCATCAATGATTCTGCCGATGATATCTTCTATGTTTTCAACCATCCTGCTTTTGGCGTGAAGCTCAATAAATTCGCCAACACTAAGATCCATAACGAAATTCATGTTCTGGGACAGCTGAGCGACGAGCTTGTTGCTCGTGGAATATCTCAGGCTCTTATCTGGAATCTCACCATTAATAAGAATTGTTCGTTTGGTGGGTGTATCCTTGTTCGCCGCCCATTCAATATCCGCTAACAGTCTGCTTTTTCCTGAACCTGTTGAACCTACAATCGATACAATTTCACTTCTGTTGATGGTCAGCTCTTCAAATGTCTCCGGATTGCCCTGTTTGTCTCTTCCCGGTAGTATCGTGATGCTGTCGACCCGGTCCTTGTCCAGTCCAAGAAAAGATACCATCTGTACAATAAACAGATTCAGATCAGAAATGAGTTTCTCTTTGTCAATCGCCCACTCTTCTCGTTCGGCTTCTGAGTACCGATCAAGAAATTCTTTCACTGTCTCACTTTCATGTCCTTGAATATCCATTTTATTCTGGTCAAAATACCCGGAAACAAATGGATATTTATGAAGCAGATCTCCAATTATTCTCGTTTCATAATTCTTATGCATCCAGATCACCCATCTTCATCTTTCGTACATTCCCCATCTGGAATTCTTCTCCAATTCTTGTTTCACCAAGGCAGTAGGAACATAGTGCGGAAGGCATAGGGAATTTCAGTTCCATTCCCTTTACCGACTTGATGTTCTCCTTCTCATCATAAAGAAGAGTACTTAGCTCGTAGGCTCCCTGGCCAGTAAGTCCATTGATGAACATAATCACCGCTTTTGGATTCACAGAATTGACTCTGGAAGCGAACACCTCTCTCTCTGCCTGGGAAACGATGTCCCCTTTGGTGATCACAACAATATCCGCTGTTTTAAGCATAGGTCCTATTTTTTTTGGTGTATTGATCCCGCTTAGATTGTCAATGACACAGATGGATTTGATGCCTTTAATGTAAGGAGAACATCTGTTGCAAAGACCTGCGCTCTCTGTTACAAGAAGATTCAGCTCCTTTTTTCTTCCCCATCTCACAACTTCTTCAATGTTACTCGCAAAATAATGATCCGGACAGAGGGACCCGGAAAGTCCTTTCATGACAGGAATTCCTGCCTTCTCATACAAAACATCATCATCTGTGTAGAGACAGTCAAACTTGACTACACCCACAGAAAGTTCTCTCATTTTTATGGCCTCAATTGTCTTTAGAATCACTGAAGTTTTCCCCGAAGAGGGAGGTCCAGATACCGTAACCAGATTCATCTTAAATATCCCCTTTCATTGCCTGATCAAACAGAGCTTCTAATCGTCTGATCAACGCAGACAGATCATGCTCTTCTATGAAATCCCAACCGAGCCACATATATTTATTCTCCTTGGGTATGCGGTTATCCACGAAAGGATTGGTGCTTGGAAATCTTCCGTTGTGGGATAATATTTCACCAACACCCTTTGAAGATAAAAAATCCACAATTGGTTTCAGCTGCTGCTTCTTTTCTTTTTTCGTAAGCAGAAAAATAGGACTCATGATTGCTCCATCTTTCGGCCAGACTGCCTCCATGGGACCCCCATTTTTAACCATCTTCGTAAAGAAATAAGGCATGATGGTCACAGAAGGTCTTTCAAGAAGCTTTGCATGAGATTTCACCATTTCTGAAGGGTGCATGCTTCTTTGCATGTTTCCACCTAATTTAATGATTCCTTCTTCTCCGAACATCTTATATATATTCAGGAGAATCGCATTGAACAGATCAAAATCACTTACTGGGAGACTGATGCTGTTTTTAAAATCAGGATGTAGTACATCTTCCCAGCTTACAGGCATCTTTCTTTCTCCGAGTTCTTTCACATTGATCAGAAACACAGCGGGAACCACACCAATCATGGAATACTGCTTCTTCGGATCCGGAAGGCTCAGATACTCATTCTCAAAGTCCTCATTGTACTTCGAGAAACTGGTCAGGTCTTCAAATAAGTTCTGAGATTTATACTTCCCGAACAGCTTCTTGTCAAAGAACATATCAAAACCTGCAGAGATGAATAAATCAGGCAGTTTTTCAATCTGTTCACTCTTGATCGATTCTTCCAGCCAGCTTATCCCCATAGATGCCGCCTTTAAATCATATTCTAGTGTAAAGTCAAATTTCTGCTCGGACAGCCATTCTTCAAAGGTCTCTAAAAGTGGAATTCTCACAGGACAAGGAAGGATCCCCGCCATATTGATAACTTCACTTCCATCTGAACCTGTTTTCTCCGTATGACCCGAAAGATTCATCCGTTCTTCCAGCTGCTCTCTAAATGCATTCAGGGCAATTCCTTTTGATTTAAGCGAGTCGCCGATTGTTATGATTTTCCCTAGACTTCTTCGTTTATCTTCATCTTTCAGATTGTCAAACCCTAAAGATACCAGAAGATCTAATGCTTCTGTATAGTTTTCGGTTATCTGAAATAATGTATCTTTATAATCAATGTTTATATTTTTCATGATGTCACTCCTCAGCATTACTACTCGGCCTTTTACCACCGCTAACAAGTGTACCATGTCGATTCATATAATTCGGTATCTGAGGATACCATCGCAAGAGAATGATAATAATTCTCATTGACTACTTTCTGCATGATAAAGCCCCATGAGCATGTGAGCTATCGTCATGCTCATGGGGCTTGCAGGATTCATTCAATTTTTTAATTCTCTTGATAATCCATCCAGGTCGATCAGCTTAAAGCTCCTTCCTTCAAAATCGAGTAGTCCTTCGTCTTTTAATCTGGTAAGTTCTCTCGACAAGGAAGGTCTGGATACCTGGAGATATTCGGCCATTTCTCCTCTTTTTAAAGGCACCATAAATTCCATTTCATTATTTTTCTGGTACAGTTTAATGAGATAGAGACTTATCTTTTTGCGAATACCTTTTAATGCTACCAATTCAAGTTTTTCATTCAGTGCACGCGCTTTCCTTGCAATAATATAAAGCATATTCAAGGTGAATCTGTAAGTTCCTTCGCAAAATTTATTGTCAGGATTAAGCAGTTTTTCAGCAGGCAGAAAAAGAACGGAAGCTTCCTGATCCGCCTGCACTGTGGCCGTCCACAAGGCTCCAGTATACACAGCCACTTCACCGAATATATCTCCTTGACCCAGTCTCGCCATCATGAGGCGATCCCCTGAGGAAGTATCTTTCCCGACAGATACAATTCCGCTAAGGATGATTCCAACACCTTCCAGTTTTTCATTTTCCATGGTGATGGTTTCATTCTTTTTGAATGTGACAACATATGCACCCATGCTCTGCAGCATCTCATTGAGTTCGTCTCTACTTATATTGCTGAACAACTGATTCTTCAGCAGCAGGTCCATCCAAGGCTTGAACATTTGGTTTCCACTTCCTTTAAAAAATCCTCAGCTATTTTGCATAACTGTCAAAATAACCCTGAATCAGAACAATCGGTGTTCCTTTATCCCCACTTCCTGAAGTCAGGTCACTTAAAGATCCAAGAAGATCCGTGAGCCTTCTTGGTGTTGTGCCTTCTGCAGTCATATCTCCATAGAGATCTTCACCTTTGTTCTCGATATAATCCGTGATGGCTTTCTTCAGTTCTTCTCCTTGCAGATGTGAAAACTCATTATCCGCAATGTATTTCAGCTTGATTTCATTGGGCTGTCCTTCCAGTCCTTTTGTATAAGCTGGAGATACCACTGGATCAGCCAGCTCCCAGATACCGCCCACAGGATCTTTGAAAGCTCCATCTCCATAAATCATAACTTCAATATTCTTTCCTGTTTCATTTTTAAATATAGTCTGCATCTCATCTACAATCTTCTGCCCATCTCTAGGGAACAGCTTCAAAGTTTCTTCGGTTGCCTTGTTGCTTCCAAGGAGACCATAATCTTCATTGTATCCACTTCCGTTGATGGAGGTGTTTAAAACATCGCTGAGGTTAAACACTTCCTTGGCACCATCTCTTTTCAGCAGTCTCTTTGTACGTTCTCTTGTATGAATGTCACAGGTCAAGACAGACTGTGTATGGGTCAGGATCGCTTTTGGCTGATTCGCCAAAATAACTTCCACTTCGCATCCTTCTGCTTCTATGATCTCTTTATAGAAAGCAATATAATCAACCCCAGTAAATGGATGTTTTTCATACCCGAACAACGCTCTGAATTTTTCTTCTGTAAGGACGTCTGTGTAGGGGTCTATACCCTTTTCATCCAGCTGATCCAATGAGACCAGAGCATTCCCTACTTCATCCGATGGATAGCTGAGCATCAGAACAATCTTCTTTACACCTCTGGCAATTCCTTTCAGACATAACGAAAACCGGTTACGACTCAAGATCGGAAAAATCACACCAATGGTATCTTCATGAAACTTATTTTTAATGTCTTCTGCAATATGGTCTACTGTTACATAATTCCCCTGAGCTCTTGCTACGACAGCCTCTGTAACGGATACAACATCTCTATCGTTTAAAACTATATTTTCAGAAAGTGCGGCTTTCTTTACTGAGTCTACAACGATTCTTGAGATATCGTCACCTTTTCTTATAATCGGAGCTCGCACCCCTCTTGAAGTCGTTCCAATCGTTCTTTCCATAACTTGCCTCCAGTTTATTATTTCAATATATTTTTATTTCGAAACTATTTACCGTCCCATTATACCCTTACTCATACCTCTAATCAATGAAGTTGCATACCGAAACTATTTCAGAAATGCAAATATCGCTCCAACTTATATTTTTCTTCTATGACATGAAATAATACTGTATACTAAGCTCAAAGAAAAGGAGTGAATTATGAAACCTTTAAAAAGAATCACCCTAAGAGCCTTATCAAGTATTGATGTAAATATTAAGAAGAATTATAAATTATTCAGGAAGGTGCAGAAGATCATTACGCCTTCAGCAAAACCTACTTTCAGAACCTTTGACCATAAGGTGATGGCAGGAGACCGTGAAATCCCCATTCGCCTTTTCATTCCTAAAGAGAATGATACGAAGAAAGTAATGATTTTTTTCCATGGAGGTGGATGGGTCACCGGTGATATAGATACCTATACTCCAGTCTGTGTGAATCTGGCAGAAGCTACTGGTCAAACCATCGTCTCCGTCGATTATTCTTTAGCTCCAGAAAATCCTTTTCCAATCGGTCTTATGGACTGCTATACTGCTACAAAAGAAGTTTTTGAGCATATTGACCTTTTAGGAGCCTCAAGTGAGGACATCACGCTGATTGGCGATAGTGCTGGTGGTAACCTTGCTGCAGTGGTTTCCCTGATGGCTCGAGATAAGGGAGAATTCAAGATACGAAGACAGATCTTAATCTATCCTGCAACGTATCATGATCATAGTAAACATTCTCCTTTCAAATCAGTTCATGAAAACGGGGAAGATTTCATTCTTACAGCTGAGAGAATAGAAGACTATATGGACTTATATGTACCGAATAAAGCCACAAGAAAAACGGCCTATGTTGCACCACTTATCGCAGATGATCTCAGCGACCAGCCAAAGACATTGATCATCACTTCAGAATATGATCCTTTACGTGATGAAGGCGAAGCTTATGGCAAAAGACTACGTAGCTTCGGTAACGAAGTACGTATCTTCCAGATGAAAGATGCCCTTCATGGATATATGAATAACCCGCTCACGCAGGATATTGTTGAACATACTTTTGAAATCATAAATCTTTTTTTCCATGAAGAGAAGTCAAATGAGGTGGATTTATGAAGGATAATAAAAAAATCAAATGGAGAAGGCTAGACAACGCGTCCAAGATCTTTCCTCCAACCGTCACAAATAGAGATACAAAAGTATTTCGTCTTTACTGTGAGTTGACTGAAGATGTAGACCCTGAAATCTTAAAGGAAGCAATTTCTCCTACACTGGAAAGCTTCCCTCTATATCGTTCCATTCTTAGACGAGGTGCATTCTGGTATTATTTCGAATCCAGCGATCTGGAACCTGTAGTAGAAGAAGAGTCAAAACCACTTTGTGCCCCATTATATCTGAAAGAAGAGAAGAGTCTCCTGTTCAGAGTTTTTTACTATAAAAAACGAATAAACGTAGAGATTTTCCACGCACTAAGTGATGGAGCTGGTGCAGTCTGGTTTTTTGAAACGCTGATTTATCATTACATGACTTCAAAACACAAAATTGAACTTCCTGATGATTTCCCTAAACTTAAATATAAAGCGTCAATGAGTCAGAAGATGGATGACAGCTTTGAAAAAACATACTACAAGAAGCGTGCATCTGAAGCCATCGATAAAACACCTTCGGTGAAAGCCTATCAGTTACGTGGTACAAAAGAAGAA
>DATIRH010000354.1:0-7361 GCA_035469845.1 Proteiniclasticum sp.
CAATGAGTTTTTTAAGACTCTTTGCCGGATTGAGGAAAAGATCTTCCACTTTTCCGATTGCAGACACTTTTCCGGATTCCATTACAGCGACTCTCTGGCAGATATCTTTAACGACTTCCATCTGGTGGGTTACAACTACCAGAGTTAGTCCCAGTTCCCTGTTGATTTTTCTCAGTAGTGCCAGAATCTCCTTTGTGGTGTTGGGATCCAAAGCGGATGTCGCTTCATCGCACAGAAGATATTCCGGGTCCAGAGCAAGTGCCCTTGCAATGGCAACACGCTGTTTTTCTCCTCCAGAAAGTGAACGGGGCTTGCTTTTGTATTTGTTTGAAAGACCTACAAGATCCAGAAGTTCTTTCGCACGAGAAAGGATGATTTTTTTATCATAACCCCAGATTTCCATTGGAAGTGTCACATTTTCCAGTGCAGTTTTCTGATTTAAAAGATTGAAATTCTGAAAGATCATGGATACTTTTTTTCTAAGTCTACGTACGCCGTCTGAATCAAGTGAGCCGATACTGATACCATCGATGATGATATCTCCTTTATTGAATGGTTCCAGGGCATTGATACATCGAAGCAGGGTTGATTTACCCACTCCGCTTCTTCCCACAATACCGAAGATCTCACCTTTCTCGATCCGGAAGGACACGTCTCTTATGACTTCTTGTTTGTCATACTGTTTTTCAAGATTATTAATTTCAATCAATCACTACACCTCACAATTTATTTGATGAAACCATCAAAAAGGGCAAAATAAAATTCGCCTAAGAATAAACTTAGACGAATGAAATCTAAAAGCTTACTCTCATCTTTCAGCTTTCGCTGCAGGAATTGGCACCATATACAGCAGATGCTGTATTGGTTGCCGGGTTTCACAGGGCCTTTCCCTCCACCTCTCTAGATAAGACAATATTAATATTTCGTTACATAAATAGTATCACGATTCGATAAGATGTCAATGAACACCGGGATATGTTTATCATAGTGATATTTGTAAAGGTTTAAATTTTCATATTCTTCCTATATCATTTCTGTAATAAAGGTTTACATTACGATTTTCATCTAGAAAATCATAGAGGGTTTTGAAGCATTCCGATTTTTTGCCGCTGGTCACGACGGAAAGCACCCTGCCGGAGCTGGATAATATTCTGCCGTTCACTTCCTTGCTTGCATAGGAAAAAACTTTGATTCTTTCATTTTCAGACTGGAAAAATGAACTTATATCGATGTCTTTCTCACAGGATAGAGGATAGTCTTTGGCAGACAAGACCACACATAAGGCGCAATCATCACTACAGGAGACATCCTCTTCTTTGAGGGTTCCATCCAGAACCTTCATAAAAAGCTCATTCAGATCGCTCTTAAGGGTCTCCAGAAGACTCTGTGTTTCAGGGTCACCGAATCTCAAGTTATATTCAAGAAGATAAGTGCCTTTTTCTGTAAGCATCAACCCGAAAAAGATGATGCCTTTAAAGGAGAGACCCTCTTTCTTTATTCCTTCCAGAGTTTTATCCAGAATATTTGCTTTAAAATCTGCCTCCAGTTCTTTTGTGAAATAAGGATTAGGTGTGAGAGAACCCATGCCACCCGTATTTAAGCCGGTCTCCCCTTCCCCTATTTTCTTATGGTCCATGGTCGAGTTCAAGGAAATAATGGAGTTTCCATCAAATAATGTGATGATGGAAGCTTCTTTTCCAGTAAGATATTCCTCAATGACGATCCTTTTTGAAGCTTCTTTGAACTTCTCATGAAGCATAAAGGATTCCAGGGTATCCAGTGCATCTTCATAGGAAGCTATGATTTCAACGCCTTTACCGGCTGCTAGTCCATCAGCCTTGATGACGAGAGGATACGAGGAGGTCCTGATATAGGCTTTTGCCTTTTCAAAATCCTCGAAAACCTCGTACTTAGCAGTCTTTATCCCATATTTCATCATGAAATCTTTCGAAAACGCTTTGGAGCCCTCTAGAAGAGCTGCTTTTCTGTGGGGACCGATGATTTTTTGGTCTGCTTCCTGAAATAGATCCACAATACCTTCCATGAGATCGGCTTCGGGTCCCACCACAGTATAGTCAATCCTGTTCTCAAGGGCGAAATCTCTTAAAGAGTAAAGGTCCCCCTTTGGAATGTTCACACATTTTTCGATTTTTTCAGTGCCCCCGTTACCCGGTGCCACGTATATTTCAGTAACCAGATCCGAATCTGCAAGTTTATGGGCGATGGAATGCTCTCTGGCCCCTTCACCAATGATAAGAATTTTCATTCTTTTCCTCCTCTAGTGCTTAAAATGTCTCATTGAAGTAAATACCATGGAGATTCCCTTTTCATCACATAGATCGATGGAGTCCTGATCTCTCATGGATCCTCCGGGTTGAATGATTCCTTTGATATTGTGCTTGAAAGCTTCCTCCACCACATCATTAAATGGGAAGAATGCATCTGAAGCCAGAATCACACCCTGTCCTTTTGCCTTCTCCAGAGCGAATATGGCAGCATCAATCCTGTTGACCTGACCGCCACCGATGCCCAGCGTCATTTTATCCTTTGTGACCACGATGGCGTTTGATTTGACATATTTGACGATTTTAAACGCAAATTCCATTTCTTCCATTTCTTTCTGATCCGGTGTTTTCTTCGTGACCACCTTCAGTGCATTTGTTTCGCTCTGATCCTCATCCTGTGAGAGCATGAGACCGTCCAGGGACACAAAAGACCTTACTGCGGATGGAGCCTCACTGCATCTGATGATTCTCAAATTCTTCTTTTTCTTCAAAGTTTCCAGCGCTTCCTCAGTAAACCCGGGAGCCATGACCACTTCCAGAAAGGTCTCATTCATTTTCTCCGCCGTTTCTTTTGTCACGGTGCAGTTGAGTGCAACAATTCCACCGAAGATGGATATAGGATCTCCTTCATAAGCTTTACTGTAGGCCTCATAATCATCTTTTCCAAGAGCGACCCCACAAGGGGTATTGTGCTTTAAAGCACAGCAGCAGGGTTCATCAAAGGCTTTGGCAACCTTCCATGCGATATCCAGATCCTTGAAGTTATTATAGGAAAGTTCTTTTCCCCAAAGCACCTCGATATGTTTCAGTGCTCCATCGGTGTCAAGTGATTCGTATACAGATGCCTTCTGATGAGGATTTTCTCCATATCGCAGATCACTGATTTTTTTATAAGAAAGGCTAAGGTATCTCTTTTCTTCGTCTTCAAGAAGGAAATTTGCAACCGCACTGTCATAGGCGCCCATAAGGTTATAGACCTGTCCTGCAAGCTTTCTTCTTAAAGCCGCCTTCTCCTCTGGTGTTCCATCGGCATACATGGAAATGAAAGCCGGATAATCCACAGGATCGGAAAGTGTGTAGACATACTTGTAATTCTTGGCTGCAGCCCGCAGCATCGTAGGTCCGCCGATATCGATGTATTCAACCTGCTCTTCCACTGATAAATTGTCTTTCAGTTTCTCGAAAAAAGGATAAAGATTGACACAGACAATGTCGATGCCTTCGATTTTTTCAGCCTTTACTTCCAGTAAATCGCTTTCCAGATCCCTTCTGAAAAGAATTCCTCCATGAATCAGAGGATGCAGCGTTTTTACCCTGCCCCCAAGGATTTCCTTGGAACCCGTAACCTCTTCCACCTTGATGGGATCAAAGCCGTTTTTTTTCAGATAGTCATAAGTTCCACCGGTTGAAATCATGTCGATGTTCTGTTTCACGAAAAAATCCGCCAGTTCTTTCAGTCCGGTTTTGTCAAAGACACTAATAAGTGCTCTCATAGATCTCTTCCCCCTTGGCAATCAGTCGAATTGCATCAGTCAGTGCGCCTTTTTCAATAGAAGAAACAAGTGATTGTATGTCATGGGCATTCTTCGCCTCTTTGATGCCTATGATTCGTTTGAGAATGAAATTCCCGCCGTCCACCACTTCGTCAACAAAATGTACGGTGCAGCCCGATATGGGTGTTTCTGATTTCAGAACCGCTTCATGGACATGAATCCCATACATTCCCTTGCCGCCGAAGGATGGAAGAAGCGAAGGATGAAGATTGATGATTTTGTTCTTCATCGCCACAAGGATCTTTCCTTCGAGAATAGAGAGAAAACCAGCCAGAACGACCAGATCAAATGAGTCCACTTGAGCTAGAATCCTGTCTGACAGTGTGCTGTCTCTTTCTAAAATTCTATACGGGATATTCGCTGCTTTGGCATACTCTATTCCCTTGCAGTTCCGGTCACTGATCACCAGCGCGATTTCATAGGACGAATCCGTTTTTGAATCGTCTATGATGGATTTTAACGTTGTACCTGCACCGGAGATGAGTACCGCTACCTTAAACATATCTCTTCTTCTCCTTCATCTACATAACCAAGCTCTACTGGAGATTCTCCATTTGCCTTGAGAAAATCAAGAAAACCTGACTTGTCTTCTGGACTTATACAGAATACATATCCGATTCCTGTGTTGAAAGTATTGTAGAATGTTTCTTTCTCCAGACCTCTTTCTTCAAGGAGATTATAGATTTCTGGCAGTACATAAGAATCTTTATTCACGTTAATTCTCAAGTTTTCATTGCTGAGCATTCTCGGCAGGTTCTCGACAAATCCCCCACCGGTGACGTGCGCCATTCCTCTGATCTTAAAGTTCTCCATGGCTTTCACTACAATGCCCGTATAGATTCTTGTAGGAGTCAGAAGGTACTCACCAATGGTTGTATCCTGGTAGAGCTCATCATAATCCGTAAAAATCTTTCTTAAAAGAGAATACCCGTTGGAATGAAATCCTGAGGACGGAAGTCCGATGAGAAGATCTCCGGAGGTGATCTTCTCTCCTGAAATGATCTGGTCTTTCTCGGCAACGCCAACGGCGAATCCGGCCATGTCATAATCTCCATCTTCATAGAAACCTGGCATCTCCGCGGTTTCTCCACCAATCAGTGAAAGGCCGCCCATGATGCAACCTTCGGCAATCCCTTTCACAAGTTCTGAAGACACAGAAGCGTCGAGCTTTCCACAGGCAATATAATCCAGGAAGAATAAAGGCTTCGCTCCATGACACAGGATGTCATTTACACACATGGCCACACAGTCGATACCCACGGTATCATATTTCTTGAGATCGAAAGCGATTCTCAGTTTTGTACCTACTCCGTCTGTTCCGGAGATCAGTACAGGTTTCTTAAACCCTTCCGGAATCTCCATCATGCCTGCAAAAGAGCCGATGGAGTTTAATACCAGAGGGCTCAAAGTCCTTTTTGCATATCCTTTGATCTTTTCTACGGATTTGTATCCTTCTTCAATATTCACGCCAGAAGATTTGTAATCTATCATAGATTGATGACCTCCAAGAATTCGTTTGGTGCACCCAGCGGATAGACCCCTTTAAAGCAGCCGGTACAGAAGGAGTTACTTCCCAAAGAAGCCATCAGTCCTTCATTACTGAGATAAGTCAGTGAGGTGCTTCCGATATAGGTATTGATTTGTGATCTTGTCATTTTTGAAGCAATCAGATTTTCTCTATAAGGGGTATCAATTCCGAAGTAACACGGAAACATGACCATGGGTGAGGAAACCTTGAAATGAACTTCCTTTGCACCAGCGCGATAAAGAAGATCCACAAGAAACTTCGAGGTGGTTCCTCGCACGATGGAATCATCAATGAGAACTACTCTCTTCCCTGCTACGACATCCTTCTGCGCATTCAGCTTCAAAGAGACCGCTTTCTCTCTTGCTTTTTGTGAAGGCGCAATGAAGCTTCTTCCAATATATTTATTCTTGGAGAAGCCGATATCAAAAGGAATACCGGATGCTCTTGAATAACCGATGGCAGCTGCAAGGCCGGAATCGGGGACGCCGATGATCACATCTGCATCAACCGGCGATTCTTCAAAGAGCCTCTCTCCGGTTCGGACTCTCAGGGAATGGACACTGATGCCATCGATGACGGAATCAGGACGAGCGAAATAGATGTATTCAAAGGAGCAGGTCTGCCTTGTGGTTTTCTCTGAATACACGTAGGATTTCACTTCACCGTTTTCGATAATGACCATTTCACCGGGGAGTATATCTCGGATGAGTGTTCCACCCACGGTGTCAATTGCACAGCTTTCAGAAGCCAGGATATAATCCTCTCCTCTTTTTCCTAGAACAAGAGGACGAATTCCGTAGGAATCTCTTATGCCGATGAGTTTCGTTCCAAAAGCGATGACCAGAGCAAAACTTCCCTTCACTGTCTGGACGGCATCCAGCACAGCGTTTTCTAGGCCTCTGTGAATCCCTCTTGAAATCAGGTTCACGATGACTTCAGAATCTGTATCTGTCTGGAAAATGACACCACTGTCTTCAAGAAGGCTTCTGATGACTTCCGTATTGATCAGTGTTCCATTATGGGCAACAGCCATGGCACCGAATTTACTTTTCGCTGTCAGTGGCTGAGCATTCAGTACATTGGAATCCCCCTTTGTGGAGTAACGGACATGTCCGACTGCAAGTGTTCCCTGAAGTTCATCAAGATCGGTGGTTGTGATAGCCTGGGCAACAAGTCCCATTTTTTTTCTCACCTGCATTTCTCCCTGATGAAAAGAGGCTATTCCTGCGCTCTCCTGACCTCGATGCTGAAGAGCGAAGAGGCCGTCATACACATCATAAGATGCCTGGGTTTCTTTTGTGGAAATACCAAATACACCACATTCTTCCTTGAATTTGTCAATAATTTCGATCATGATTCCCCCTGTTTCATTCTGCTTACGACTTCAGAATAAGCTCCTTTGACATCATCGAGATTTCTTCTGAATCTGTCTTTATCCATTTTCTCGTTTGTCTTTTCATCCCATAGTCTGCATGTATCTGGACTGATCTCGTCCGCCAAGAGGATATTGCCATCCTTGTCTTTGCCGAATTCGATTTTAAAATCGATCAGCTTGAGGCCCAGGTTTTTGAAGAAACTCTTCAGCAGGTCGTTGATTTTTTCTGTCACAGCATAGATTTCCTTCAGATCTTCAAAAGTGGACAATCCGAGGGCTACCGCGTGGGTATCATTGATCAGCGGATCTCCATAGTCATCGTTCTTGTAACAGATCTCGAAGATGGTGGTCTTAAGAGCCTGTCCCTCAGGAACCCCTAGT
This sequence comes from Proteiniclasticum sp., assembly GCA_035469845.1. Classification (GTDB taxonomy): domain Bacteria; phylum Bacillota; class Clostridia; order Clostridiales; family Clostridiaceae; genus Proteiniclasticum. The sequence continues at coordinate 7,123 of DATIRH010000354.1, forward strand.
CTTTTTGAAAAAGATCCGGCAGCGACATTTCGTACAATCACTTCAAGTGGAATGATGGATACTTTCTTTACCAGCTGTTCTCTTTCTGAAATGGTACTGATGTAATGAGTAGGTATTCCGTTTTCCTGCAGATACTTGAAAATGATGGATGTGATTTCATTGTTCATGATTCCCTTATCTTCGATGGTTCCCTTCTTTTCTCCATTGAAAGCAGTGGCATCGTCTTTGTAGTAGACAAT